>NZ_CP050177.1:1800000-2030000 GCF_011694815.1 Streptomyces liangshanensis | reverse complement strand
ACTGACGCCTGCCCGGTGCTGGAACGTTAAGGGGACCGGTTAGTCACATTTCGGTGTGGCGAAGCTGAGAACTTAAGCGCCAGTAAACGGCGGTGGTAACTATAACCATCCTAAGGTAGCGAAATTCCTTGTCGGGTAAGTTCCGACCTGCACGAATGGCGTAACGACTTCTCGACTGTCTCAACCATAGGCCCGGTGAAATTGCACTACGAGTAAAGATGCTCGTTTCGCGCAGCAGGACGGAAAGACCCCGGGACCTTTACTATAGTTTGATATTGGTGTTCGGTTCGGCTTGTGTAGGATAGGTGGGAGACTGTGAAGCTTGGACGCCAGTTCAGGTGGAGTCGTCGTTGAAATACCACTCTGGTCGTGCTGGATGTCTAACCTGGGTCCGTGATCCGGATCAGGGACAGTGTCTGATGGGTAGTTTAACTGGGGCGGTTGCCTCCTAAAGAGTAACGGAGGCGCCCAAAGGTTCCCTCAGCCTGGTTGGTAATCAGGTGTTGAGTGTAAGTGCACAAGGGAGCTTGACTGTGAGACCGACGGGTCGAGCAGGGACGAAAGTCGGGACTAGTGATCCGGCGGTGGCTTGTGGAAGCGCCGTCGCTCAACGGATAAAAGGTACCCCGGGGATAACAGGCTGATCTTCCCCAAGAGTCCATATCGACGGGATGGTTTGGCACCTCGATGTCGGCTCGTCGCATCCTGGGGCTGGAGTCGGTCCCAAGGGTTGGGCTGTTCGCCCATTAAAGCGGTACGCGAGCTGGGTTTAGAACGTCGTGAGACAGTTCGGTCCCTATCCGCTGTGCGCGTAGGAGTTTTGAGAAGGGCTGTCCCTAGTACGAGAGGACCGGGACGGACGAACCTCTGGTGTGCCAGTTGTTCTGCCAAGGGCATGGCTGGTTGGCTACGTTCGGGAGGGATAACCGCTGAAAGCATCTAAGCGGGAAGCCTGCTTCGAGATGAGAACTCCCACCCCCATGAGGGGTTAAGGCTCCCAGTAGACGACTGGGTTGATAGGCCAGATGTGGAAGACCGGTAACGGTTGAAGCTGACTGGTACTAATAGGCCGAGGGCTTGTCCTCAGTTGCTCGCGTCCACTGTGTTAGTTCTGAAGTAACGAAGAGCCGTGTTGTCATCCAGCTTTTCGAGATCTTCATAGTGTTTCGGTGGTCATTGCGCGAGGGAAACGCCCGGTTACATTCCGAACCCGGAAGCTAAGCCTCGTAGCGCCGATGGTACTGCAGGGGGGACCCTGTGGGAGAGTAGGACGCCGCCGAACAATCTTTGTGGGATTGCCCCGCACCTCATGGTGCGGGGCATCTCTCAAGCCCCAATAGCTCAGTCGGTAGAGCGTCTCCATGGTAAGGAGAAGGTCTGCGGTTCGATTCCGCATTGGGGCTCCACAGTTGAACAAGAAGGCCCCCGCCTATGGCGGGGGCCTTCTTGCGTTCCGGCCCCAGGTGAACGAGAGGTGGCGGGGCGGCGTACAACCGTTGGCGGGTGGTGCGGGTCTTGTTGGGTGCCGAGCGCGTGAGACTCGCGGCCAACCGCTCGCCATCCCAAGGGGTTTGCCTTGTCCTCCCATAGATTCCACCTGTCCGCCGCCACTGTCGCCGCCGTGGTCATCGCCGTGACGGGCGCCGCCCCCGCGGTGTCCTACGCCGCGGACACCTCCGCCGGCGCCCGGGCCCTCGACGCCCCCGCGTCCACGCGGGCCGACTTCGACGGTGACGGATACCCCGACGTGGCGATCGCCGCCCCGGGCGGCACCGTCAACGGCCAGGCCGGCGCCGGGTACATAGCCGTGGTCTACGGCATGGCCGACGGCCCCGACGGCGTCAAGCGCCAGATCATCAGCCAGGACCGGTACGCGATCCCCGGCACCTCGGAGGCCGGCGACGGCTTCGGCGGCAACCTCACCGCCGCCGACCTGGACGGGGACGGGTACACCGACCTGATCGTGGGCACCCCCGGCGAGGACATCGGCAGCACGCCGGACGCCGGGCTGCACACCGTCCTGTGGGGAGGCGTCGGCGGACTCGCCACCGCCGCGAACGTCGGCCAGGGCCGGTCGGAGACCCGCGCCGGGGACTTCGACGGGGACGGGCACCTGGACCTCGCGACCGCCGACGGGATGAAGTACGGGCCGATCAGCCGCGAAGGTGTCGCGGCCCGCACCGGACCCCTCGCCGACGTGAACGTCCCCGTGAACGTCATGGAATCCGGCGACGTCGACGGCGACGGCAGGACCGACCTCGTGGTCGGCACCGGCTCCGCGGACCAGGTCGGTCTCCGCCTGCTCAAGGGCACCGCGAACGGCCTGGTCGCGGGGGACCTCGTCGCCGCGCCCGACACCGTGTCCGCGGAGAGCGTCGCCCTCGGCGACATCGACGGTGACGGCCGGCAGGACGTCGTCTTCGGCCGCCCCACCGCCGCCGGCGGCGGACTGGTGGGCGTGGTGCGGGGCACCGCCACCGGGCTCGCCCCGCGCGCCACCCTCATCGGCCAGGACACTGCCGACGTCCCCGGCACGGGGGAGAGCGGTGACCGCTTCGGGACCGACGTCTCCGTCGGAGACGTCACCGGTGACGGTTACGCGGACGTCGTCGCCGGTGTCCCCGGCGAAGACCTGGGTGAGCTGACCGACGCGGGCAACTTCACCGTGCTCCGGGGCAGCGCGGCCGGCCTCACCGGAGCCGGATCCCAGTCGTTCAGCCAGGACACGGCCGGCGTGCCGGGCGCGGCGGAGAACGGTGACCGGTTCGGGACCCGTACCGCCGTCGTCGGACGGTACGTCGCGGTCGGGGCGCCCGCCGAGAACACCGGCAACGGGTCCGTGTGGGTCCTCCCCGGCACCGCCGCGGGGCTCACCGGGACCGGCTCGGTGACCTTCGGTCCTGGCACGCTCGCCGCGCCCGTGACCGGCGCGCGCTTCGGAGCCGCCTTCCACCGCTGACGACGCGCCCTCAGGCGAGGTGCGGTTCCGGGATGCGCAGGGTGAGGATCGCCATGTCGTCCGAGGCCGGTTCCGCCGCGAAACGTTCCACCGCGCGCAGGATGCGGGACGCGACCGCACCCGCCGTGAGGCCCGTGCACGTCGCGAGGACGTCCGCCAGGCCGTCGTCGCCCAACATCCGGGTGCCCTCGCGGCGTTCGGTGACACCGTCCGTGACGCAGAGGAGGACGTCACCCGGATCGAGGGTGATGACCTCCTCGTACAGCTCCAGGTCCTCCATGACGCCCAGCAACGGCTGCGGTTCGGCGGCCGGTTCGACCGTGCCGTCGGGGCGCAGCCGCAGAGGGAGGGGGTGGCCGGCGCAGACGATCTTGAGGACCGCGCTGCCGTCCTCCTGGGGCCACAACTCCCCGTAGAGCAGGGTGAGGAAGCGGCTGCGGGCGCCCTCGTCGAGGATCGCGGTGTTCAGGCGTTCGAGGACGGCGGGTCCGGCGAAGCCCTCGCGGGCCAGCAGGCGCAGGGCGTGGCGGGCGAGGCCGGTGACCGCCGCGGCCTCGGGGCCCGTACCGCAGACGTCGCCGATGGCGAAGCCGTACGCGCCGTCGCGGATGGGGAAGAGGTCGTAGAAGTCGCCGCCGACCTCGTTGCCCTCGCCCGCGGCGCGGTAGATGACCTCGACCTCGACGCCGGGGATCTGGGGGAGGCCCGGGGGCAGGAGGCTGCGTTGCAGGGCCTGGCTGATCGCGGTGCGCTCCGAGTAGAGGCGGGCGTTGTCGAGGGCGAGGGCGGCCCGGCGGGAGAGGTCCTCGGCGAGTTCGAGGATCTCCTGCCGGAAGTGGTCGTCGGAGGGTTTGCCGAGGGTCAGCATGCCGATGACGCGGTTGCGGGCGACGAGGGGGAGGACGACGGTCTCGCCGCCGACGGCGGCCGCCGTGGCCAGGGTCGTACCGATGCCGGAGGAGACCGGTGCGGAGCCGCCGCCCAGCTCGCGCATGGAGGTACGGAGGGCGGCCTCGTGCGCGGCGGCCGCGGGGGCGGTCCAGATGCGGGCGCCGGGGGTGGGGACCGGTTCGGGTGGGTCGATCTTGCCGAGGAGGGCCTTGAGGCCGTCGATGCGCTCCTCGTCCTCGTGCAGGACGTAGGAGAGGTACGGGTCCGAGGACTGGTCGGCGATGGTGTAGACGGCGCACCAGGTGGCGAGGGTGGGGACGGTCATCTGGGCCATGAGGGCGAGGGTCTGGTCGCGGTCCAGGGTGCCGGCGAGCAGGTCGGAGGCCTCGACGAGGAAGGACAAGGAGCCTCGGCGGAGGCGTTCGAGCTCGCCTAGGCGGGCGGACTCGACGGCGAGGGCGATGCGGTCGGCGGCGAACTGGAGGCGGAGCGCTTCTTCGTTCGAGTAGCGGCCGGCGGCTTCGGCGGCGACGCCGAGGGAGCCGGTGAGGCGGCCCTCGACCTTGAGGGGGACGGTGACGACGGAGCGCATGCCGGTGCCGCCGAGGAGCGGGACGGCCCCGGGGACGGCGATGAGGTCTTCGTGGACGGCGGGCATGCGGGCGGAGCCGTAGCGTCCGGTGCCGGCTTCGACGGGGACGCGGGCGAAGCGCTGGCGGGCGGAGGGGAGGCCGGTGCTGGCGCGTACCTCCAGCTCGGTCTCGTCGTCGGTGGCGAGGAGGAGGAAGGCGGCGTCGCCGTCGAGCATGTCGCGCGCGCGTTCGACGGTGCGCTGGAGGAGGCCGTCGAGGTCGTCGGGGGCGGGGGAGCCGATGAAGACCTCGAAGGGGTCGGCGGCGCGGTTCTCGGAGCCGACCTCGGTGGAGGGGGCGCGGGGCGGGGTCTGGATGACGGCGCGTTCGTGGTCGCGTACGAGGAGGCAGACGGTGGACGGTTCGCCGTGGGTGTCGCGGACCCTGAGGTGGGAGGCGTAGACGGCGATGACCCGGCCGTCGGCGACGCGCATGCCGTAGCTGCCCTCCCAGCGGGAGAGCTGGAGGGCCTCGGCGATGCCGGTGCCGAGGCCGGGGGTGTGCGGCCAGGCCGCGAAGTCGGTGAGGGGTTTGCCGAGGACATGGTCCGCGGTGTGTCCGAACATATGCTCGGCGTCCTCGTTCCAGTTGACGACGGTGCCGGTGGCGTCGATCTGGACGACGGCGACCCGGACGCGTTCGTCGGCGACGGGGAGCAGACTGGTGGGCAGGACGGGTCCCGCGGAGCGGGTGCCGATGGCGCGCTCGGGCAGGTCGAGCTGGAACCAGACCTGTTTGTACGTGGGGGTGTACTCGACGCCCCAGCGGGAGGCGAGGGCCGCGCAGAGCAGCAGTCCCCGGCCGTTCTCGCTGTCGGGGCTGGCGAAGGCGTGTCCGGTGCCCTGTATGGGCACCTCGCGCTCGGGGTAGCGGTCGGCGACCTCGACGCGGACCCCGTCCTCCGTACGGAGGCAGAGGACGTCGGCGGAGGTACCGGCATGGACGACCGCGTTGGTGACGAGTTCGCTGGTGAGGACGACGGCGTCGTCCACCACGTCGGAGTGTCCCCAGCCCTGGAGGGTGTCGCGGACAAAGGCGCGGGCGGTCGCGACGGACCGTCCGACCGGTTCGAAGGTGGCAGCCGCCCGGGCGGTGATCACAGAACTCCTCGTACGCGTGTCGATACCCGGCTCCGCCATGATCGGCCCCGCCCCTCCAGGCGCCCGGTGGTAGTACCTTCGCCACACCACCCCCGCCGGGCGGACCGGGGCGGTTGGACAGCCGGATGCCAGGTTACTTACCTTCACGGTCCGAGCGGATGCCGGTTGCAACTGTTTCCGTCCCCCGGTTGCGGGGACCCTATGCGAAGCTGCCGATCTGTTATGGCCTGGTTGGGCCGGGGTGAAACACTGGGCAGGCTCTTGGAGACAGCCCGGGCAGTACGTTCGAACCCTGCGGGAGGGACACGGTGGAGTCTGGCGTGGCGGCGCGTGGCGTGAACACGCGCGCGAAAGGCGGACGGTCCCGGAACAACGGGACCACCGAGGTGGACTCGGCGGAGCTGAACAGACTGCTGTCCGCCCTGGTGGCGATGCGTGACGGCAACTTCCGTAAGAGGTTGACGGTCTCCGGTGACGACGAGATGGCGGAGATCGCGGCCGTCTTCAACGAGGTCGCGGACCGGAATCTGCATCTGACCGGTGAGCTGGCGCGGGTGCGGCGCATGGTGGGCCGGGAGGGGAAGCTCACGGAGCGCCTGGAGACGGGGGCCTGTGAGGGGTCCTGGGCGACGGCCATCGACGCGTCGAACGCGCTGGTCGACGACCTGGCGCGGCCGGTGTCCGAGGTGGGCCGGGTGCTGTCGGCGGTCGCCGAGGGTGATCTTGAGCAGCGGATGGAGCTGCGCTCGCAGTCGGAGGACGGCGCGGAGCGGCCGCTGCGCGGCGAGTTCCTCAAGGTGGCCCGTACGGTCAACAACCTGGTCGACCAGTTGTCCGCGTTCACCGACGAGGTGACGCGGGTGGCGCTGGAGGTCGGTACGGAGGGCAAACTCGGCGGTCAGGCCAAGGTGCGCGGCATGTCCGGGTCCTGGAAGGACCTGACGGACTCCGTCAACACGATGGCGTACCGGTTGACCGCGCAGGTGCGTGACATTGCTCTCGTCACGACGGCGGTGGCCAAGGGGGATCTGTCCCGCAAGGTCACGGTGCACGTGGCGGGCGAGATGCTCCAGCTGAAGAACACCGTGAACACGATGGTGGACCAGCTGTCGTCGTTCTCCTCCGAGGTCACGCGCGTGGCCCGGGAGGTCGGTACGGAGGGTGAGCTGGGCGGTCAGGCGACCGTGCCGGGGGTGGCGGGGGTCTGGAAGGACCTCACCGACTCGGTGAACACGATGGCGGGGAACCTGACGAACCAGGTGCGGGGCATCGCCGAGGTGACCACGGCGGTCGCCAACGGTGACCTGTCGCAGAAGGTGACGGTGAGCGCGCGCGGCGAGGTGGCGCAACTCGCCGAGACGATCAACCAGATGACCGAGACGCTGCGTACGTTCGCCGACGAGGTGACGCGGGTGGCGAGCGAGGTCGGTGCCTCGGGTGTGCTGGGCGGTCAGGCGCAGGTGCCGGGGGCGGCGGGGACGTGGAAGGACCTGACGGACTCGGTCAACACGGTCTTCCGGAACCTGACGACGCAGGTGCGGGACATCGCGCAGGTGACGACGGCGGTCGCGAACGGTGACCTGTCGCAGAAGGTCACCGTGGATGTCGCGGGCGAGATGCTGGAGCTGAAGAACACCGTCAACACGATGGTCGACCAGCTCCAGTCGTTCGGTTCGGAGGTGACGCGGGTCGCGCGGGAGGTCGGCGTCGAGGGCCGGCTCGGCGGGCAGGCGGAGGTGCCGGGCGCGGCGGGGACGTGGAAGGACCTGACGGACTCGGTGAACACCGCGTTCCGTAACCTCACCGGCCAGGTGCGGGACATCGCGCAGGTGACGACGGCGGTCGCCAACGGTGACCTGTCGCAGAAGGTCACGGTCAACGTGGCCGGCGAGATGCTGGAGCTCAAGAACACCGTCAACACGATGGTGTCGCAGCTGTCGTCGTTCGCCGACCAGGTGACGCGGATGGCGCGGGACGTGGGCACGGAGGGCCGGCTCGGCGGCCAGGCGCGGGTGGACGGCGTCAGCGGTACGTGGAAGGAGCTGACGGACTCCGTCAACTTCATGGCGGGGAACCTGACCGACCAGGTCCGCCAGATCGCCCAGGTGACGACGGCGGTGGCGCGGGGCGACCTGTCGCAGAAGATCGACGTGGACGCCCGGGGCGAGATCCTGGAGCTCAAGAACACGATCAACACGATGGTCGACCAGTTGTCGGCCTTCGCGGAGCAGGTGACGCGGGTCGCCCGCGAGGTGGGGACGGACGGCCGGCTCGGCGGGCAGGCGCAGGTGCCGGGTGTCGCCGGTGTGTGGCGTGACCTGACGGACTCCGTGAACGGGATGGCGGGGAACCTGACCGCCCAGGTCCGCAACATCGCGCAGGTCGCCACGGCGGTCGCGCGCGGTGACCTGTCGCAGAAGATCGACGTGGACGCGCGGGGCGAGATCCTGGAGTTGAAGAACACCCTCAACACCATGGTGGACCAGCTGTCGAACTTCGCCGAGCAGGTCACGAGGGTGGCCCGCGAGGTGGGCACCGAGGGCATGCTCGGCGGCCAGGCCGAGGTCCAGGGGGTGTCCGGTACGTGGAAGGACCTCACCCAGTCCGTCAACTTCATGGCGAACAACCTGACGTCGCAGGTGCGCAACATCGCGGAGGTGACGACGGCGGTCGCCAAGGGCGATCTGTCGAAGAAGATCACCGTCGACGCGAAGGGCGAGATCCTCGACCTGGTCACGACCGTCAACACCATGGTCGACCAGTTGCTCAACTTCGCCGACGAGGTGACCAGGGTCGCCCGTGAGGTGGGTACGGAGGGCATCCTCGGCGGTCAGGCCCGGGTGCGGGGGGTCACCGGGATCTGGAAGGACCTCAGCGACAACGTCAACACCATGGCCAACAACCTGACCAGCCAGGTGCGGAACATCTCGCGGGTGTCGTCGGCGGTCGCCAACGGTGACCTGACGAAGAAGGTGACGGTCGAGGCGCGCGGCGAGGTCGCGGAGCTGGCCGACACCGTCAACACGATGGTGACGACCCTGTCGTCGTTCGCCGACGAGGTGACCCGCGTCGCCCGTGAGGTGGGCACGGAAGGGGAGCTGGGCGGCCAGGCGCGGGTGCCGGGTGTCTCCGGTACGTGGAAGGACCTGACCGAGTCGGTGAACTCGATGGCCGACAACCTGACGGGTCAGGTGCGGCAGATCGCGACGGTCACCACCGCCATCGCCAAGGGTGATCTCACCAAGAAGATCGACATCGACGCCCGGGGCGAGATCCTGGAGCTGAAGAACACGATCAACACGATGGTCGACCAGCTGTCGTCGTTCGCCGACCAGGTGACGCGGGTGGCCCGCGAGGTGGGTACGGACGGGCAGTTGGGCGGTCAGGCGCGGGTGCGGGACGTCGACGGCACGTGGCGTGACCTCACCGAGTCCGTGAACGAGATGGCCGGGAACCTGACGCGTCAGGTGCGGGCGATCGCCGGGGTGGCCACGGCGGTGACCCGCGGCGACCTGAGCCTCAAGATCGACGTGGACGCGGCGGGCGAGATCCAGGTCCTCCAGGACAACATCAACACGATGATCGCGAACCTGCGCGACACCACCCTCGCCAACGAGGAGCAGGACTGGCTCAAGGGCAACCTCGCCCGCATCTCGGGCCTGATGCAGGGCCGCCGCGACCTGGACGACGTGGCGTCGCTGATCATGAGCGAGCTGACGCCCGCCGTCTCGGCGCAGCACGGCGCGTTCTTCCTCGCGATGCAGACCGGTACGACGTCCCAGGTGGGCAGCGAGGCCGTCAGGGACAGTTCGTACGAGCTGTGCATGCGCGGCAGTTACGGCTACTCGGCGGGCGCGATGCCCACGGCCTTCCGGCCGGGCGAGACGCTCATCGGCACGGCCGCCGAGGAGAAGCGCACGATCCAGGTCAACGTACCGCCGGGGTATCTCAAGATCTCGTCCGGCCTGGGCGAGGCGTCGCCGGCGCACGTGATCGTGCTGCCGGTGCTCTTCGAGGGGAAGGTCCTCGGGGTGATCGAGCTGGCGTCGTTCCAGCCGTTCACCCAGATCCAGCGGGACTTCCTGAACCAGATCGCCGAGATGATCGCGACGAGCGTCAACACGATCAGCGTCAACTCCAAGACGGAGGTGCTCCTCAAGCAGTCGCAGGAGCTGACGGAACAGCTGCGGGAGCGGTCGGCGGAGCTGGAGAACCGGCAGAAGGCGCTCCAGGAGTCCAACGCGGAGCTGGAGGAGAAGGCCGAGCTGCTGGCCCGGCAGAACCGCGACATCGAGGTGAAGAACACCGAGATCGAAGAGGCCAGGCAGGTGCTGGAGGAGCGGGCCGAGCAGCTCGCGGTCTCGATGCGCTACAAGTCGGAGTTCCTGGCGAACATGTCGCACGAGCTGCGGACGCCGCTCAACTCGCTGCTCATCCTGGCGAAGCTGCTCGCCGACAACGCGGAGACGAACCTGTCGCCGAAGCAGGTGGAGTTCGCGGAGACGATCCACGGGGCCGGGTCCGACCTGCTCCAGCTGATCAACGACATCCTCGACCTGTCGAAGGTCGAGGCGGGCAAGATGGACGTCAGCCCGACCAGGATCGCGCTGGTCCAGCTGGTCGACTACGTGGAGGCGACGTTCCGGCCGCTCACCGCGGAGAAGGGGCTCGACTTCTCCGTACGGGTCTCGCCGGAGCTGCCCGCGACCCTGCACACCGACGAGCAGCGGCTGTTGCAGGTGCTGCGCAACCTGCTGTCGAACGCGGTGAAGTTCACCGACAGCGGGGCCGTGGAGCTGGTGATCCGGCCGGCCGGTTCCGATGTGCCGGACGCCATCAGGGAGCAGCTGTTGGAGGCCGGTTCGCTGCGGGACGCGGACGGGGACCTGATCGCGTTCTCCGTCACGGACACCGGGATCGGGATCGCGGCGAGCAAGATGCGGGTGATCTTCGAGGCGTTCAAGCAGGCGGACGGGACGACCAGCCGCAAGTACGGCGGTACGGGCCTGGGCCTGTCGATCAGCCGGGAGATCGCGCGCCTGCTGGGCGGCGAGATCCACGCGGCGAGCGAGCCGGGACGCGGCTCGACGTTCACGCTGTACCTGCCGCTGCACCCCAGCGAACTGCCCCCGCAGGGCTACCAGCAGCTCACCCCGGCCGGCATGGACCCGCAGTCGACGCCGGTGTCGATCGCGTCCGCCGCGGCGGAGACGGTCGGGATGGTGCGCCCCGACAGCGGCCCGCTCTCCCCGGACATGTCCGGGCCCGCCGCGCTGTTCCGCCGCCGCCGCAAGAACGCGGAGGAGGAGGCGCAGGGCCGTACCGCGACCGGGCAGGATCTCCCGGCGCCCGCGGGGGTGCCGCTGGGCCGGGCGGAGACCTGGGCCTCGGGAGCGGCCGGTACGGGCCGCCAGGAGGCGCCGCGGCCGCGCCGGGCGTTCGCCTTCACGCACGAGAAGGTGCTGATCGTGGACGACGACATCCGTAACGTCTTCGCGCTGACGAGTGTGTTGGAGCAGCACGGCCTGTCGGTGCTGTACGCGGAGAACGGCCGGGAGGGCATCGAGGTCCTGGAGCAGCACGACGACGTGACGGTCGTTCTGATGGACATCATGATGCCGGAGATGGACGGGTACGCGACGACGACGGCGATCCGCAGGATGCCCCAGTTCGCCGGCCTGCCGATCATCGCGCTCACGGCCAAGGCCATGAAGGGCGACCGGGAGAAGGCCATCGAATCCGGCGCATCGGACTATGTGACGAAGCCGGTCGATCCGGATCACCTGCTGACGGTGATGGATCAGTGGATGCACAACAAGTGATCGATGTGTGCACGATTGGCCGTGATTCGCTGATCGACTGTGCTCGGAGGGGTGTGAGGCCGCAGGATGCGGGGAACCTTCTGGTCTCCCGCGACGTTTCAGGTTCGTGCACAGTGACATCACGGTGACAGGGTGTGGCGACGGGCGAGGTGCGGCTACGATGACCGGCACAAGGACGGACGGCGTAGCGGAGACGTCCCCTGGGACGGCGCCCGGTGCTGTTCCGAGCTCCACGAGCAGGGGACGCCCCATGCCGGGGCGAGGAGGGCGGGCGGCCATGGTGCAGAAGGCCAAGATCCTCCTGGTCGATGACCGGCCGGAGAATCTGCTGGCGCTGGAGGCCATTCTCTCCGCGCTCGATCAGACGCTGGTGCGGGCATCGTCAGGGGAGGAAGCGCTCAAGGCGCTTCTGACGGACGACTTCGCGGTCATTCTGCTGGATGTCCAGATGCCGGGGATGGACGGATTCGAGACCGCCGCGCACATCAAGCGCCGGGAGCGGACCCGGGACATCCCGATCATCTTCCTCACGGCGATCAACCACGGCCCCCACCACACCTTCCGGGGGTACGCGGCGGGCGCGGTGGACTACATCTCGAAGCCGTTCGACCCCTGGGTGCTGCGCGCCAAGGTGTCGGTGTTCGTCGAGCTGTACATGAAGAACTGCCAGTTGAAGGAGCAGGCCGAGCTGCTCAGGCGGCAGCTCGCCGGGGCGGGCGAGGTCAGGGAGCCCGGCGGGGTGCTGGCCGAGCTGTCCGCGCGGCTCGCCGCCGTCGAGGAGCAGGCCGAGGCGCTGTCCAAGCAGCTCGACGACGACTCCGCCGACGCGTCCGCGGTGGCGACCGCGGCGCACCTGGAGCGCAAACTCACCGGCCTGCGGCGGGCGCTGGACGCGCTGGAGCCCGGCGCGGGCAGCGGCCCCGCCGTCCTCCCCTCCCAGAACTGACCTGCGCGGTCCTGTCCGTACGGCGGCTGAGGGCGCGTCAGATCCGGTACGGGCCGGGCCGCGCCGAGCGCCCGACACGATCGGGTGAAGCGGTGGGCACACGTGTCCGCGGGCGTGCACACCGGTAACCTCACCACCATGGCCTCACGTACGTCCGGCAAGGGCTCCCAGGACACGGCGGGCACCGCGAAGCCGCGCGCCGGCCGTACGACCGGCGCCGCGAAGGCGGCGCCCGCGAAGACGACGGCGAAGACCGCGGCGAAGAAGACGGTGGCGAAGAAGCCCCCGGCCCCCAAGAAGGCCCCGGCGAAGAAGGCCCCCGCGAAGAAGGCGGCCGCCCGGCCCGTACCCAAGCCCGCGCCGTCCCCCACCGGGGGCGTGTTCTGGCTCGTGCGCACGCTCTGGCTCGGGGCGGCCCACGGCGTCGGGGCGGTCTTCCGCGGCATAGGGCGGGGCGCGAAGGGGCTCGACCCGGCCCACCGCAAGGACGGCGTGGCGCTGCTGCTCCTCGGCATCTCCCTCGTCGTCGCGGCCGGTACGTGGTCGAACCTGCAAGGGCCGGTCGGCGACCTGGTCGAGATGCTCGTCACCGGCGCCTTCGGCCGCCTGGACCTGCTCTTCCCGATACTGCTGGGCGCCGTCGCCGTGCGGCTGATCCTCTACCCGGAGCGTCCCGAGGCCAACGGACGGATCGTCATCGGCCTGTCCGCGCTGGTCCTCGGGGTGCTCGGGCTGGTCCACATCGCCTGTGGCGCGCCGGGCCGCGACCAGGGCACCGAGGCGATGCAGGACGCGGGCGGGCTCATCGGCTGGGCCGCCTCCAAGCCCCTGATCTTCACCGTGGGCGAGGTGCTCGCCGTACCGCTGCTCTTCCTGCTGACCGTGTTCGGCCTGCTGGTCGTCACCGCCACCCCCGTCAACGCCGTCCCGCAGCGGCTGCGGCTGCTCGCCGCCCGGCTCGGGATCGTCGACCCGCCGCCCTCCCTCGTGTCGGACGACGTCGAGCCCGTCGAGTTCGAGGACGACGAGCGGTACGAGGACCAGTGGCGCGAGGCGCTGCCCCCCGGCGCACGCGCGGCGGGCGCACGCCGGAGCGCGGCGGACGTGCACGACCCGCACCGGGCCGAGGCCGAGGCGCTCTCGCGCCGCAGGCGCCGCCGGGGCGCGGGCGGGAGCGCACTGGGCCGGCCGATGGACGCCGTCGACGTGGCCGCCGCCGCGGCCGCGGCGCTGGACGGAGCCGTACTCAACGGGATGCCGCCCTCACCGATCGTCGCGGACCTCACCCAGGGCGTCTCCGTGACCGGCGCACGCCGGCGCGGGGAGGAGCGGTCCGAGGACGAGGCACAGGACGTGCCGGAGGGGCGCGAGGGTCAGGAGGGCCACGGCGACCAGGATCCGCAGGACGCCCAGGACGGCCCCCGGGACGAAGCCCCCGCCCCCGGCGAGGGAGAGGCCCCCGCCGAGCGCTCCGTGCCCGTACCGACGGCCCGTGCGGGGCAGCGGCCGCTGCCCGTCGTCGCCGACCTGACCAAACCCCCGCCCGCCGAGGACCGCCCGCTCCCCGCCCGCGCCGAACAGCTCCAGCTCCGCGGCGACATCACGTACGCGCTGCCCTCGCTCGACCTGCTGGAGCGCGGCGGCCCCGGCAAGACCCGCAGCGCCGCCAACGACGCCGTCGTCCACTCCCTCACCAACGTGTTCATGGAGTTCAAGGTCGACGCGACCGTCACCGGCTTCACCCGGGGCCCGACGGTCACCCGTTACGAGGTCCAGCTCGGCCCGGCCGTGAAGGTCGAGCGCATCACGGCCCTCGCCAAGAACATCGCCTACGCCGTGGCCAGCCCCGACGTGCGGATCATCTCCCCGATCCCCGGCAAGTCCGCCGTCGGCATCGAGATCCCGAACTCCGACCGCGAGATGGTCAACCTCGGGGACGTGCTGCGCCTCGCGGACGCCGCCGAGGACGACCACCCGATGCTCGTCGCGCTCGGCAAGGACGTCGAGGGCGGCTACGTGATGTCGAACCTCACCAAGATGCCCCACCTGCTGGTCGCCGGCGCCACCGGCTCGGGAAAGTCGTCCTGCATCAATGGCCTGATCACGTCGGTCATGGTCAGGGCGACCCCCGAGGACGTCCGGATGGTCCTCGTCGACCCCAAGCGCGTCGAGCTCACCGCGTACGAGGGCATCCCGCACCTGATCACGCCGATCATCACCAACCCGAAGCGGGCCGCCGAGGCCCTCCAGTGGGTGGTGCGGGAGATGGACCTGCGGTACGACGACCTCGCCGCGTACGGCTACCGCCACATCGACGACTTCAACGCGGCGGTACGGGCCGGCAAGATCAAGCTGCCCGAGGGCAGCGAGCGCGAGCTGTCGCCGTACCCGTACCTCCTGGTCATCGTGGACGAGCTGGCCGACCTGATGATGGTCGCGCCGCGTGACGTGGAGGACTCCATCGTCCGCATCACCCAGCTGGCCCGCGCCGCCGGCATCCATCTGGTGCTCGCCACCCAGCGGCCCTCGGTGGACGTCGTGACCGGTCTGATCAAGGCGAACGTGCCCTCGCGGCTCGCGTTCTCGACCTCCTCGCTCGCCGACAGCCGGGTCATCCTCGACCAGCCCGGCGCCGAGAAGCTCATCGGCAAGGGGGACGGGCTCTACCTGCCGATGGGCGCCAACAAGCCCACCCGTATGCAGGGCGCCTTCGTGACCGAGGACGAGGTCGCGGCGATCGTCCAGCACTGCAAGGATCAGATGGCACCGGTCTTCCGCGAGGACGTCGTGGTCGGCGCGGCGAAGAAGAAGGAGATCGACGAGGACATCGGCGACGATCTCGACCTGTTGTGCCAGGCGGCCGAACTGGTCGTGTCGACGCAATTCGGTTCCACCTCGATGCTCCAGCGGAAACTGCGTGTCGGATTCGCGAAGGCGGGCAGGCTCATGGATCTGATGGAGTCACGGAACATCGTCGGCCCCAGTGAGGGTTCCAAAGCACGCGATGTCCTGGTGAAGGCGGACGAACTGGATGACGTGCTCGCCGTGATCCGCGGGGAGTCCGTCGTGTAGGGCGCCTCACGGGACCCCTGTGGGGCTTCACAGTGAATTTCGGAGGGAAATGGAACGCAACCGTTTCCCCTGGCCACACGTCAAGTTGGAGTGAGGGAGTGCATGATGTCCCTCACTCCGCCACTCGGACGCCGCGAGGCCATTCCGATGGCGTACAAAGTGCATCCGCCCGGTTGCCCCACCCTTTCGTACCACCCATAGACTGAATGTCCAGCAGGTGGCTACACGCTCGAAAGGCGCCCCCGTGTCCATCGGCAACTCTCCCGACGGCAATGACCCCGACGGTACTTCCCCCCACGACGACCGGCCCACGATCGGTCAGATCCTCCAGCAGGCGCGCATCGCCGCTGATCTGACGGTCGACGAGGTCAGCGGCTCGACCCGGGTGCGCATCCCCATCGTGCACGCGATCGAGCAGGACGACTTCTCCCGCAGCGGCGGCGACGTCTACGCCCGCGGGCACATCCGCATGCTCGCCCAGGCCGTCGGGATCGATCCCGCGCCCCTCCTGGAGCGGTTCGACGCCGACCACGGCGGGCGCCCGGCGCCCACGCCGGCCGCCCCGCTGTTCGAGGCGGAACGGATCCGGCCGGAGCGCCGCCGCCCGAACTGGACCGCCGCCATGGTCGCCGCGATCGTCGCGGTGGTCGGGTTCGTCGGTTTCACCGCCTTCAACGGCACCGAGGACAGCGGCAAGACGAAGACGGCAGCCGAGGGCCCCAAGCCCGCCAAGACCAACACCAAGCCCACCCCCACCAAGTCCGCCGACCCCAAGCCCGTCCCCTCGGACAGCGCCATCGCGGCCGCGCCGCGCGACAAGGTGACCGTCAAGCTCTCCGCCGTGGACGACAAGAGCTGGATCTCGGCCAAGGCGCACAACGGGAAACTGCTGTTCGACGGGCTCCTGCTCAAGGGCGAGTCGAAGACGTTCCAGGACGACGAGCAGATCGACCTGATCCTCGGCAACGCCGGAGCCACCGAGCTCTTCGTCAACGGCAAGAAGGTCAGCGACGCGTTCGAGTCCGGGCAGGTCGAGCGGCTCTCGTACACGCAGGGAGACCCCGAGGTCGGCTGACCCACCCTGCACGGCAGGGGCCGCGGCCGGGACAAAGTAGTCTGATGGCATGCCCGAACGCCGTACCGTCGCCCTTGTCACTCTTGGCTGCGCCCGTAACGAGGTGGACTCGGAGGAGCTTGCAGGCCGCTTGGCAGCGGACGGCTGGGAGCTCGTCCAGGACGCCACGGACGCGGATGTCGCCGTCGTCAACACCTGTGGGTTCGTCGAAGCCGCGAAGAAGGACTCCGTCGACGCCCTGCTGGAGGCCAACGATCTCAAGGCCCACGGCAAGACGCAGGCCGTCGTCGCCGTCGGCTGCATGGCCGAGCGCTACGGCAAGGAACTGGCCGAGGCGCTGCCCGAGGCGGACGGCGTGCTCGGCTTCGACGACTACGCCGACATCTCCGACCGGCTCCAGACCATCCTGAACGGCGGCATCCACGCCTCGCACACGCCCCGCGACCGGCGCAAGCTGCTGCCGCTCAGCCCGGCCGCGCGCCAGGACGCCGCCGGTGTGGCCCTGCCGGGGCACGGCCACGCCGGCGGGGTCGCCACGGTGGCCCCCGCCGTCGCCCCGGACCCCGAGACGCTCCCCGCCGACCTGCCCGCCGGGGTCGCGCCCGCCTCCGGCCCCCGCGCCCCCCTGCGCCGCCGCCTGGACACCAGCCCCGTCGCCTCCGTGAAGCTCGCCTCCGGCTGCGACCG
The DNA here is from genome assembly GCF_011694815.1 of Streptomyces liangshanensis. Lineage (NCBI taxonomy): Bacteria > Bacillati > Actinomycetota > Actinomycetes > Kitasatosporales > Streptomycetaceae > Streptomyces > Streptomyces liangshanensis. The sequence continues at coordinate 2,012,816 of NZ_CP050177.1, read as the reverse complement.
CCGCTGCACCTTCTGCGCCATCCCCTCGTTCCGCGGCTCCTTCATCTCCCGCCGCCCCAGCGACGTGCTCACCGAGACGCGCTGGCTGGCCGACCAGGGCGTCAAGGAGGTCATGCTCGTCTCCGAGAACAACACCTCGTACGGCAAGGACCTCGGCGACATCCGCCTCCTGGAGACGCTGCTGCCCGAGCTGGCGGCCGTCGACGGCATCGAGCGCATCCGGGTCAGCTACCTCCAGCCCGCCGAGATGCGCCCCGGCCTGATCGACGTCCTCACGTCGACGCCCAAGGTCGCCCCGTACTTCGACCTGTCCTTCCAGCACTCCGCGCCGGGCGTGCTGCGCGCGATGCGGCGCTTCGGGGACACCGAGCGCTTCCTCGAACTGCTCGGGACCATCCGGGGCAAGGCCCCGCAGGCCGGAGTGCGCTCGAACTTCATCGTCGGCTTCCCCGGCGAGACCGAAGCCGACTTCGCCGAGCTGGAACGTTTCCTGACCGGTGCCCGGCTCGACGCCATCGGCGTGTTCGGGTACTCGGACGAGGACGGCACCGAGGCCGCCACGTACGCCGACAAGCTGGACCAGGACGTCGTCGACGAGCGGCTGGCGCACCTGTCGCGCCTCGCGGAGGAGCTGACGGCCCAGCGGGCCGAGGAGCGCCTCGGCGAGAGCCTTGAGGTCCTGGTCGAGTCGGTCGCCCCGGAGAGTGATTCCGAGGAGCCCGCGGTGGGCCGCGCGGCGCACCAGGCGCCCGAAACGGACGGACAGGTGATCTTCACCTCCGGCGCCGGTCTGCGTCCCGGCCGTATGGTCGAGGCAAAGGTGGTCGGCACCCAGGGCGTGGACCTGGTCGTCGAGTACTGCGACTTTCCGGGGGACGACCCACGGACCCCGGGTGAGGAGGCGGCCAGATGACCGGAGTCCCGGCGTCCGCTGCGGGCGGTACCGGCGCGAAGCGGGTACCGGCGCCCAAAGGCAAGCTGGGGGCTGCTGCGGTCAATCAGGCCAGCCTGTGGAACATCGCCAACATACTCACCATGGTGCGGCTGGTCCTCGTGCCCGCCTTCGTGGTGCTGCTGTTCCAGGACGGCGGGTACGACCCGGCCTGGCGCGCCTGGGCGTGGGCGGCGTTCGCCGTCGCGATGATCACCGACGTCTTCGACGGCCATCTGGCCCGTACGTACAACCTGGTCACCGACTTCGGGAAGATCGCCGACCCCATCGCCGACAAGGCGATCATGGCGGCGGGGCTGATCAGCCTCTCGGTGCTGGGCGATCTGCCCTGGTGGGTGACGAGCGTCATCCTCGTCCGGGAGATCGGCATCACGCTGATGCGGTTCTGGGTGATCAGACTCGCGGTCATCCCGGCCAGCCGGGGCGGCAAGGCGAAGACCCTGGCGCAGGGTGTGGCCGTGGGGATGTACGTGCTGGCGCTGACGGGGCCGCTGGCGACGCTGCGGTTCTGGGTGATGGCGCTGGCCGTCGTGCTGACGGTGCTCACCGGGCTGGACTACGTACGGGACGCCGTGGTCATCCGGCGGCGCGCGATCGTGGCGCTGCGGGTGGCCGAGGCCGAGGCCGGGGCTGTCGAGGATTCCGGGGCTTCCGGGGATTCGGCGTCCGACGAGGCCGGCGAGAGTGCCGCCGCGGAGTCCACGCGGTGAACGGCGAAGCGGCGCGCGTGCTGGCGCTGCTGGAGGAACGGTCGGCGACGCTCGCCGTCGCGGAGTCCCTGACGGGCGGCCTGGTGGCCGCCGAGCTGACATCGGTGCCGGGCGCCTCCCGGACCTTCCGCGGGTCCGTGACGGCCTACGCGACGGACCTCAAGCGGGACGTCCTGGGCGTCGACGCACCCCTCCTGGCGGAGCGGGGCGCGGTGGATCCCGAGGTCGCGCGGCAGATGGCGGCGGGGGTACGGGACGCGCTGGGCGCCGACTGGGGCGCCGCCACGACCGGGGTCGCGGGTCCGGATCCGCAGGACGGGCAGCCCGTGGGCACCGTCTACGTGGCGGCCGTGGGGCCGGTCGGTCCCGGGAAAGTGGTCGCTCTGCGGTTGAACGGTGACCGGGCGGACATTCGTAAAGAGAGTGTACTCAGCGTGCTGGGACTGCTCCGCAGCGAACTTTCCGGGAACGGGCGGGCACAGGATACGGAACAGAACGGGGGGAATTGATGTTTGCAGCCCTGAGTGAACACCGCATCGCTCCCCGCACGGCCGCGGCGCGAGGCGGTACGGTGGGGCGAGAAGGATGCGGCTACGCGGTCCGAGGAGGGAGCCACCGATGATTCTGCTCCGTCGCCTGCTTGGTGACGTGCTGCGTCGGCAGCGCCAGCGCCAGGGCCGTACTCTGCGCGAAGTCTCCTCGTCCGCCCGAGTCTCGCTCGGCTATCTTTCCGAGGTGGAGCGGGGGCAGAAGGAGGCATCCTCCGAGCTGCTCTCCGCGATCTGCGACGCGCTTGATGTACGGATGTCCGAGCTCATGCGTGAAGTGAGCGACGAACTGTCGTTGGCGGAGCTGGCCGCGTCGGCGGCGGCCAACGAGCCGGTGCCTGCGCCAGTACGTCCGATGCTCAACTCTGTCTCCGTGACGTCGGTGGCCAAGGTGCCGACGGAGCGGGTGACCATCAAGGCGCCCACGGAAGCGGTGGACGTCGTCGCCGCCTAGATTCCGCGGGTACGTCCCACCCGCTCACCCCCAGCGTTCGGCGCGAGCCCCGTCCGGTGCACCTCACCGGCCGGGGTTTTTGTCGTCCTGGGAGTGAAATGACCTCTTCAGGGCATCTGTGCCATGGTTGAAGGTACGTACGAACGGCAATGGAGGACGTGCATGTCTGTCGTCAAGAGTTCCCTGTCCGAGGAAGACCTCAAGGTGGTCGGCGAGGCGCTCCAGGGCGCGCTGGTGGACCTCGTGGATCTCGCCCTGGTCGCCAAACAGGTGCACTGGAACATCGTCGGTCCCCGCTTCCGCTCCGTGCATCTCCAGCTCGACGAGGTCGTGACGACGGCGCGGCAGCACATGGACACCGTGGCCGAGCGGGCGTCGGCGTTGGGCATCACCCCGGACGGCCGCGCCGCCACCGTCGCCGCGACGAGCGCCTTCGGTACCGTCCCGAACGGCTGGATCAAGGACGCGGACGCGGTCAGCCTGCTGGTCGACGGCCTCGGCGCCGTCGTCGAGCAGATGCGCGAGCGCGTCAAGGTGACGGACGACCCCGACCCGGTCACCCAGGACGTCCTGATCCAGGTGACGGCCGATCTCGAGAAGCACGCGTGGATGTTCCAGGCGGAGAGTGTCTGAGTGGTCCGGGGGAGCCGTCGGCGCAGGCCGCGGGCTCCCGGGTCGCGAAGGTGTGGAGAGGGTCCCCCGAACGTCGGTCGGGGGACCCTCTCCCTGTTGTGGATGCGGGGTGGGGCTCGGCGGGGGAGACTGCTGAGACGACCGGAGGCCGGGTGGTTCCCGGTCGGTGGTCCTCGGTCGGGTGGAGGAGGCAGCGGCGGCTATGGCGAGGCGATGGATCCTTCTGCCGACCGTCGCGCTGGGTGGGCTGTGGTGGTGGGCGGTCCTGCGGCTGGTGCTGGCGCCCGAGCACACCGGGGTGGTCGAGGGCGCGGTGGCGGCGGGGGGCTGGGGATTGAGTCTGCTGCCGGTGCACGTCGCGTCCGCCTCGTCCGTTGCGCGGCGGCGGAGTGGGTCAGGCGCGTAGGCGCAGGCCTCGGGGGGTGGCGTGGAAGCCCGCCGCTTCCAGGGTGCGGCCCAGGGGGGACGTCAGGGCGGAGGTGCCGTTCGCCCGCTCCACCGTGATCGTGCCCAGGGCGCCCGCGCGGGCTGCTCCCGCCAGGGCCTGGGCCGCCGCCGTGAGGGCGGGGTCCGCCGGGGCCGCCGGGTCCGCGTTCTTCGATTCCTCCGGGTGCTTCGGCCAGGCCAGGAGGGTCTTGCCGCCCCGTTCCATGTAGAGCGTCAGCTCCCCGTCGACCAGGACGACCAGGGAGCCGGCCTTCCGGCCAGGCTTGTGCCCGGCGCCGTCCGGGGGCTCGGGCCAGGGGAGCGCCGCCCCGTACGCGTTGGCCGGGTCGGCGGCCGCCAGGACCACGGCCCGGGGCGCGGCGTCGGACTCCCCGCGGTCGCGGGCCGTCGCCGCCGCGCGCAACCGGTCGACCGCGCCGTCCATCGCGAACTGGGCCGCGCCCAGGCCCTCCACCACATAGCCGCGGCGGGCCTGCCCGCTGTCCTCGAAGGCCGACAGGACCCGGTACACCGCGGAGAAGCCGCCCTCGACCCCCTCCGCGGCGACGGCGCCGCGCGTGACCACGCCGTGGCGGTCGAGGAGGGCCCTGGCGACCGCGTGCGCGCGGTGCGTGCGGTCCGGCTCCGGGGCCGGGAGCAGTGACCAGCGGCCGCTGACCGTCGGCGGGCCGGTCCGCGAGGCGGTTCGGGCGGCCGTCGTGAGCGAGCCGTACCGCCCGCGCGGGACCGGGCGCCTGGCCCGGTGCGCGGTCGAACCCGCCGTGCGGCCCGAGCCGAGGAGGGCGCGCAGGGGCGCGAGGGTGTCGTTGGTGAGCCGGCCGGACCAGGACAGGTCCCAGAGGGCATCGGCCAGTTGCGCGTCCGCCGCGTCCGGGTGGGTGGTGGCGCGGACCTGGTCGGCGATCTGGCGGAAGAACAGGCCGTAGCCGCCCGCGAGGACCGTGAGGACCGATTCGTGGAGGGCGGTCAGCTCCAGGGGGTGCGGGGGCGCCAGCAACAGCGGTGCCGAGTCCGCGAGGTGGAGCGAGACCCAGCCGTCCTTGCCGGGGAGCGCGCCCGCGCCGGCCCACAGCACCTCGCCCGTGGTGGTCAGTTCGTCCAGGAGCGCCGGGGTGTAGCCGCTGACCCGGGACGGCAGGATCAGCCGCTCCAGGGCCGAGGCGGGGACAGGGGCGCCCTGCAACTGCTCGACGGCGCGGGCGAGTCCGTCGATGCCGCGCAGGCTGTGACTGCCCAGGTGCTGCCACTGGGGGAGGAAGGTGGCGAGCGCGGCGGGCGCGACCGGCTCCAGCTCCTGGCGCAGCGCGGCCAGGGAGCGGCGCCGCAGCCTGCGCAGGACCGTGGCGTCGCACCACTCCTGGCCGATGCCGGAGGGGTGGAACTCGCCCTGGACGACCCGGCCGCCGGCCGCGAGGCGTTGCAGCGCCCCGTCCGTGACCGCCGCGCCCAGGCCGAAGCGCGCGGCGGCCTGGGACGAGGTGAACGGGCCGTGCGTACGCGCGAAGCGGGCGAGGAGATCGCCGAGGGGGTCCTTGACCGGTTCGGTGAACGCCTCGGGGACGCCGACGGGCAGGGCGGTGCCCAGCGCGTCCCGCAGCCGGCCCGCGTCCTCGATCGCCGCCCAGTGGTCGGCGCCGCCGACGCGGACCCGGATGGCCCGGCGGGCCTCGGCCAGCTCCCCGGCCCAGGTCGCCTGGGCGCCGCGCTCCGCCAACTCGGCTTCCGTGAGCGGCCCGAGGACCCGCAGGAGGTCGGCGACCCCCTCCACGTCCTTGATACGGCGGTCCTCCGTCAGCCACTGGAGCTCGCGCTCCAGCTCGGTGAGGACCTCCGGGTCGAGCAGCTCGCGCAGCTCCGCCTGGCCCAGCAGCTCCGCCAGCAGCCGCGAGTCCAGGGACAGCGCGGCCGCGCGCCGCTCGGCGAGCGGGGAGTCCCCCTCGTACAGGAACTGGGCGACATAGCCGAACAGCAGCGAGCGGGCGAAGGGGGAGGGCTCGGTGGTGGTGACCTCGACCAGCCGGACCTTCCTGGACTCGATGTCCCCCATCAGCTCCGTGAGACCCGGTACGTCGAACACGTCCTGGAGGCATTCCCTGACGGCCTCCAGGACGATCGGGAACGAGCCGAACTCGCTCGCCACCTGAAGCAGTTGGGCGGCGCGTTGGCGCTGCTGCCACAGCGGGGTGCGCTTGCCGGGGCTGCGGCGCGGCAGCAGCAGGGCCCGGGCCGCGCACTCGCGGAAGCGGGAGGCGAACAGCGCGGAGCCGCCGACCTGTTCGGTGACCAGGCCGCTGATCTCGCCGCGGTCGAAGGCCACGTCGGCGGCTCCGACGGGGGCCTGCGCGCTGTCGAAGGCCGTGTCGAGGCGGTCCCGCTCCTTGCCGGACCCGCCCGAGCCACCTGTGCCACCCGCGCCGCCCGTCCCGCCCGGGGTGCCGAGGTCGCCCAGGTCGGCGTCGAGCAGGTCGAGACCCATCAGGTCGGCGTCGGGCAGGCGCAGCACGATGCCGTCGTCGGCGTGCATGACCTGGGCGTCCATCCCGTACCGCTCGGTGAGGCGGGCGCCGAGCGCCAGCGCCCAGGGCGCGTGCACCTGGGCACCGAAGGGGGAGTGGATCACCACCCGCCAGTCGCCCAGCTCGTCCCGGAAGCGCTCGACCAGGATCGTCCGGTCGTCCGGGACATGACCGCAGGCCCGGCGCTGCTCGTCCAGGTACGCCAGCAGATTGCCCGCCGCCCAGTGGTCGAGGCCCGCCGTCATCAGCCGCAGCCGCGCGTCCTCCTCCGGGAGCGCCCCCACCTCGCGCAGGAACGCGCCCACCGCACGCCCCAGCTCCAGCGGCCGGCCCAGCTGGTCCCCCTTCCAGAAGGGCAGCCGCCCCGGGGTCCCCGGCGCGGGCGTGACCAGAACCCGGTCGCGGGTGATGTCCTCGATGCGCCACGACGACGTGCCGAGCGTGAAGACGTCGCCCGCCCGGGACTCGTACACCATCTCCTCGTCCAGCTCCCCGACCCGGCCCCCGCCCTTCTTCGGGTCGGACCCGACGAGGAAGACACCGAACAGGCCGCGGTCCGGGATGGTGCCCCCGGAGGTCACGGCGAGGCGCTGCGCGCCTGGGCGGCCCGTGACCGTGCCGGCCACCCGGTCCCACACCACCCGCGGGCGCAACTCCGCGAAGGCGTCCGACGGATAGCGCCCGGCGAGCATGTCGAGCACGGCCGTGAAGGCCGACTCGGGCAGCGACGCGAACGGGGCCGCCCGGCGGGCCAGCGCCAGCAGGTCGTCGGCCTGCCGGGTGTCCAGGGCGACGATCGCGACCAGCTGTTGCGCCAGCACGTCCAGCGGATTCGCGGGAACGCGCAGCGCCTCGATGGAGCCGCTGCGCATCCGCTCCGTGACCACGGCCGCCTGCACGAGGTCGCCCCGGTACTTGGGGAAGACCACGCCCGTGGAGACCGCGCCCACCTGGTGGCCGGCCCGGCCGACCCGCTGGAGCCCGGAGGCGACCGAGGGCGGGGACTCGACCTGGATCACCAGGTCCACCGCGCCCATGTCGATGCCCAGCTCCAGGCTGGACGTGGCCACGACGGCCGGCAGCCGGCCCGCCTTGAGGTCCTCCTCCACCTGCGCGCGCTGCTCCTTGGACACCGAGCCGTGGTGCGCCCGCGCGAGCAGGGGCGGCGCGCCCTGCGCGGCGCCGGACTGGGCCATCACCTCGGCGGGGGAGTGCTCCTGGGGCATCGGCTCGCCCGTCGCCCGTTCGTACGCGATCTCGTTCAGCCGGTTGCACAGGCGCTCCGCCAGGCGGCGGGAGTTGGCGAAGACGATCGTCGAGCGGTGGGACTGCACCAGATCCGCGATCCGCTCCTCGACGTGCGGCCAGATCGATGGCTTCTCCGCGTCGTTGGTGTCCGTCGTGGGGGAGCCGCCCAGCTCGCCCAGGTCCTCAACCGGCACGACGACGGAGAGGTCGAACTCCTTGCCGGACGGCGGCTGCACGATCTCCACCCGGCGCTGCGGGGAGAGGTACCGGGCGACCTCCTCCACCGGACGCACCGTCGCCGAGAGGCCGATGCGGCGGGCCGGGCGCGGCAGCAGCTCGTCGAGCCGCTCCAGGGAGAGCGCGAGATGCGCCCCCCGCTTCGTCCCGGCGACGGCGTGCACCTCGTCCAGGATCACCGTCTCGATCCCGGCGAGCGCGTCCCTGGCGGCGGACGTGAGCATCAGGAACAGCGATTCGGGGGTCGTGATCAGGATGTCCGGCGGCTTGGTCGCCAGCGTCCTGCGCTCGGCGGCCGGGGTGTCCCCGGAGCGGATGCCGACCCGCACCTCGGGCTCGGGCAGGCCGAGCCGCGCCGACTCCTGCCTGATGCCGGTGAGCGGGCTGCGCAGATTGCGCTCCACGTCGACCGCGAGGGCCTTCAGCGGCGACACGTACAGCACCCGGCAGCGCTTCCGCGCCTCCGCCGGCGGCGGCTTCGACGCCAGCTGGTCGAGGGCGGCCAGGAAGGCGGCGAGCGTCTTGCCGGAGCCGGTGGGGGCGACGACGAGCACGTCCGACCCCTCCTGGATGGCACGCCAGGCCCCCTCCTGCGCCGCGGTGGGCGCGGAGAAGGCCCCCGTGAACCAGGCGCGGGTCGCGGGGGAGAAGGCGTCGAGCGCGGTACGTGCCATGCCACCTATCGTGCACCCGGCCACTGACAATCGCCCGGAGCTGGGGAAACGGGCGCCGGGCCGTGGTGCGCGAGCCGGTCCCTGGTCCGTGCCCGCTCCCGTGCCTCCGCGCGACGGCAGAATGGGGGAATGGCGGCACGGGAGCGGGCACGGCACTGGAACTACGCCGACCTGCCCGGCGTCGACCTGCTGCGTGCCCACTACATCCACAAAACGTTCCTGCGGCACACCCACGAGACGTTCGTCATCGCCGCGATCACCGAGGGCGTCGAGGTCTTCCACCACGGGTCCGGCGACCAGTACGCCGGACCCGGCTCCCTCGCGCTGGTCAATCCCGACACCCCGCACACCGGCCACGCCAAGGACCCGGAGGGCTGGCAGTACGGGGCGGTCTACCCGTCGGCCGACGTGGTCGCCGCCATCGCGGCCGAGACGACGACGATCCGCGGGACACCCGGCTTCGCGGCCCCGGTCCTGGACGACCCGTACACCGTCCGGCTGGTGCACCAGGTGCTCCGCGCCGCCGACGAGGGCAACGCGCTGGCCGCCGACACCCTGCTGAGGGTGGCCGTGACGCGCCTGCTGCGGCTCAACGGCGGGCAGCTCCGGCAGCGGCAGGTACGGGGAGCGGGGGCCGGGATCGCGGCACGCGCGCGTGCCGTGCTGGAGGGGCGGATGGCGGACCCGCCCTCCCTGGAGCGGCTCGCCGCGGACCTCGGGACCGGCCCCTTCGCGTTGCTGAGAGCGTTCAAGGACGCGTACGGCCTGCCGCCGCACACCTGGCTGACGGACGCGCGGGTCCGGCGCGCCCGCCACCTCCTGGACGCGGGCACCTCCCCGGCGGAGGCGGCGGTGGCGGTCGGCTTCTCCGACCAGCCGCACCTCAACCGGCACTTCACCCGCATCGTCGGCGTACCGCCGGGCGCGTACCGCAGGGAGCGGAGGGGCGGGAGCGCGGGCGCGGCGGCCATCGGGGCACGCGGCGGCGCAGAACGCGGTGGCGCACGCTGAACGTGGCGGCGACCCGTGAACGCGCGCCGTGAGGGCAAGGGGGAGCGCAAGAACGTACAAGACGGTCCGGCTCCGGCCTCCGTACCGTGCGGGGCGTGACAGATCAGACAGCATCCGCGCCGGGCTCCCCGGCGCTCGGCGCCGACCCGGCCGTCCCCGAGCCGAAGCCCGACCGGGCCGTCGTCCGTGACGCCCTGGGCGTCGGGATCGCCGTCGGGCTCTCCGGTTTCGCGTTCGGCGTCACCTCCGCCGGCGCGGGCCTCACCGTGCTCCAGACCTGCGCGCTCAGCCTGCTCGTCTTCACCGGCGCCTCGCAGTTCGCCCTGGTCGGAGCCCTGGCGGCGGGCGGCAATCCGCTGACCGCGGCGGCCGGCGCGTTCTTCCTCGGCGTACGCAACGCGTTCTACGGACTCAGGCTGTCGCAACTGCTGCGGCTGCCCGCTTTCGTACGGCCCTTCGCCGCGCAGTGGGTCATCGACGAGACCACGGCGGTGGCCCTCGCCCAGCCCACCCGGCGCAGCGCCAGGATCGGCTTCACCGTCACCGGCCTCACCCTCTACGTCCTGTGGAACCTCACCACCCTCGCCGGGGCGCTCGGTGCCGAGGCACTGGGGGACACCGACGCGTGGGGCCTCGACGCGGCGGGCCCCGCCGTCTTCCTCGCGCTGCTGGCGCCCATGCTGCGCACCGCGACGGAGCGGACGGTCGCGGGTGTCGCCGTCGTCCTCGGGCTCGGCTTCCTGCCGGTGCTGCCCGCCGGGGTCCCCGTACTGGTCGCGGCGCTGGCCGCGCCCGCCGTGCTCTACGTCCAAGGAGGTCGTGGCGTCCGAGGAGGCCGCGGCCGCGGAAAGGAAGCGAAGCGTTGAACATCTGGATCGCCATCGGGTTGACCGCGGCGGGCTGCTACCTGGTCAAGCTGGTGGGTCTGCTGGTGCCCGAGGGGGCGCTCGAACGCCCCCTCGTACAGAGGCTCTCCGCCCTGCTCCCCGTCGCCCTGCTGGCCGCGCTCACCGCGCAGCAGACGTTCAGCCTGAACGGCGCGCTCGTCGTGGACGCGCGGGGCGCGGGAGTCGCGGCGGCGGCGCTCGCCCTGATCCTGCGCGCCCCCTTCCTGGTGGTCGTGGGGGCGGCGGTGCTGGTCACAGCGGGGGTGCGGGCCCTGGGAGGCTGAGCCGTCGGGGGCGCGATACTGGTCCCATGCGGTTGACGATTTTCTGGGAGCGGATGGCGGACCACTTCGGCGTCGCGTACGCCGAGTCCTTCGCCCGCGACCACGTGATGGCCGAACTGGGCGGCCGTACGGTGTACGGGGCGCTTGAGGCGGGGTGGGAGACGAAGGACGTGTGGCGGGCGGTCTGCGTCGCGATGGACATCCCGGCGGAGAAGCGCTGAGAGGACCCAGGAGGGACCCGGGAGGGGCCTGGGACGCCTCCCGGCCGGGAGGCCTGCGGGCGCGGGCCGGCCGTCGCACCGGGTCACGATGTGATCGCGATGAGATCGCGATGTGCTGACGTACCGATGAACGTACCGGCCGTTGCGGGATCTTGTCGTCCTCGGTGGGACGAGGCGTCCCGGCGGTAGGCGACACTTGGGCGGTGGCACCGACAGACGAGACCCCGCAGGGCGTGCATCCGCCGATTCCGTCCCCCTCGCCCTCCTCTCCCCGTTCCCCCGTCCCGGCACTCGCCGGCTCCGGCGGGGGCGTCCGGGACGGCGGCGGCGACGGCCGGGCCCGGATGCCCCACTGGCTGCCGCGCGCCATGATCCTGGCGCTGGGACTCGTCGCCTGTTTCCAACTCGGCAGTTGGGCGTTCCATCAGCTCATCGGACTGCTGATCAACGTACTGATCGCGTTCTTCCTGGCGCTGGCCGTCGAACCGGCCGTCAGCCGCATGGCGTCGAGCGGGATGCGGCGTGGGCTCGCCACGTTCCTGGTCTTCTTCGGCGTGGTGGTCGCGAGCGTCGGCTTCGTCGTGATGCTCGGGTCGATCCTGGCCGGCCAGATCATCCAGATCGTGGAGTCCTTCCCCGCGTACCTGGACTCCCTGATCAACTGGCTGAACGAGAACTTCCACACCGAGCTGTCGCGGGTCGCCGTCCAGGACAGCCTCCTGCACTCCGACTGGCTCCAGCGGTACGTCCAGAACAGCGCCACCGGCGTGCTCGACGTCTCCACCACCGTGCTCGGCGGGCTGTTCCGACTGCTGACGATCTTCCTGTTCTCCTTCTACTTCGCCGCCGACGGCCCCCGGCTGCGGCGCGGGCTGTGCTCCGTCCTGCCGCCCGCCAAGCAGGCCGAGGTGCTGCGCGCGTGGGAGATCGCGGTCGAGAAGACCGGCGGCTACATCTACTCCCGCGGCCTGATGGCCCTCGTCTCGGGCGTCGCGCACTACATCCTGCTGGCGACGCTCGGGGTGCCGTACGCGCCGGTGCTGGCGGTGTGGGTGGGGCTGGTGTCGCAGTTCATCCCCACCATCGGTACGTATCTGGCGGGCGCCCTGCCGATGCTGATCGCCTTCACCGTCGCCCCCTGGTACGCGCTGTGGGTGCTCGGGTTCGTGCTGCTCTACCAGCAGTTCGAGAACTACGTCCTCCAGCCCAAGCTCACCGCCAAGACCGTCGACATCCACCCCGCCGTCGCCTTCGGCTCGGTCATCGCGGGCACGGCCCTGCTGGGCGCGGTCGGCGCGCTGATCGCGATCCCGGCGATCGCCACGCTCCAGGCGTTCCTGGGGGCGTACGTGAAGCGGTACGCGGTGATGGACGACCCGCGGGTGCACGGGACGCGGCGGCGCGGCGGCGGGTCGGTCCTGGGGTGGGTGCGGCGCAAGGGGCTGGGGCGGCGGCGGTGAGCGGGCGGGGCCCGGGCGGGCGAGTCCTGGGTGGGCGGGTCCGGTGTACGTAGCGCGTTCGCTCGCCCTGTTCGTGGTCGCCGCGCTGTTCGAGATCGGCGGGGCCTGGCTGGTCTGGCAGGGGGTGCGCGAGCACAAGGGTTGGATCTGGATCGGCGCGGGTGTCATCGCCCTCGGTCTGTACGGCTTTGCCGCGACCCTCCAGCCCGACGGACACTTCGGCCGGATCCTGGCGGCGTACGGCGGCGTCTTCGTGGCAGGATCGATTCTCTGGGGCGTGGTCGCCGACGGGTACCGCCCCGACCGCTACGACATCATCGGTGCGTCGATCTGCCTGGCCGGCATGGCCGTCCTCCTGTTCGCGCCGCGCGGCCACTGAGCCTGCGGGCTTCTCCGTAGCCGCCCGCCGTTCGCGACACCCCTTCCCCCTCCGTAGTGCCGTTTCCCGCGTGCGCCCGATCCGCGGCGCGCGCGTCCGGACCGTCACCCAGGGTGTTCCGCGTATGTGCTCTCCCACGTCCTGTGGCTTTTCCGCATCGCGTCCGCGTGTGGTGCCTGCTCTGGTCGTGCTCGCCCTGGGCGCGTTCACGCTCGGCACGAGTGAGCTGGGGGTCGCCGGACTGCTCCCCGCCCTCGGCGCCGACCTGGCGGTCTCCGCCGGCACGGCGGGCACGCTCGTCTCCGTGTACGCCGTGGCGGTCGTGGTGGCGGGGCCCGTAGGCGCGATCCTCCTGAGGAGGGCGCCTCGACGGAGGGTGCTCCTGGGCGCGTTGGGCGCGCTGGCCGTGGGGAACGGTGCGACGGCCCTGGCCACCGGCCTTCCCCTCCTGCTGGCCGCACGGGCGTTCACCGGGGCGGCGGCGGCCGTCTACGCCGTGACGGCGCTCGCCACGGCGACGGCGCTGGTCGGCCCCGAGCGGCGCGGGCGCGCGGTGGCCGTCGTCTTCGGCGGCATCACGGCCTCCGGCGTCGTGGGCGTGCCGGCGAGCACATTGCTGGGGGACGTCGTGGGGTGGCGTGGTGTGTACGGCGGGCTGTCGGCCCTGGCCGTGGCCGTGCTGGCCGCGGCGGCGGTCTTCCTGCCGCCCGCCTCCGGCCGCCCGCTCGCGGACTCCGCGTCCCGCTTCCTTAGGAGGGCGCGGTCGGCGACTGCGGCGCGGGGCCGGATGCCGTACACCTTCCTGGGCAATGCCCTGGTCACGGCGGGTCACTACACGGCGTCCACGTACTTCGTCGTCCTCCTGACCCGGCGTACGGACCTCGCCCCGGCCACCGCGGCCCTCGTGCTGCTGACCGGCGGTGTGGCCGCCACGATCGGCAACGCGGTGGGCGGGGCGGGCGCGGACCGCCGTACCCGCCGCACCCTGCTCGCCACGGCCGCCTCGCTCGCCGGGTGCCTGGCGGTGGTCCCGCTGGTGATGGCGGGCCCGGTCCTGACCTGGCTCGTCTCGCTGGTCTGGGCGGCGGCGTTCAGCGCGTTCAGTACCGCGGCCCAAGCGGCTGTGGACCGCCAGGCCGGGCCCGGCGCCCCGCTCGCCGGGGCGGTCAACATCTCGGTGTTCAACGTCGGCATCGCGCTCGGGTCGGCCCTCGGCGGCGGGGTCCTGCACCGGGCCGGTTTCACCGGCGTCCACCTGGTGGGCGCCGCATTGGTCGCCTTGGGACTCGTGAGCGTGCTCCACGGCCGGCCCCGCGACCTCCCCCGCACACCCGGGGCCGGTACGGAGGTCCGTGGGGAGGTCCGTGGGGAGGCCTGAAAAGTTGCGTGCTCCCTGCAATTAATCTCTCGGCCACCTCCCGATCTTGTTCGAGCGTGACGATCGCAGCATGACAATTCGCACGACACGCGTCATATCCGCCTCCCTCGCCCTCGCCGCGGCCGCCGTGGTCACGACCGTGACCGCTCAGACCGCCGGCGCGGCCACGGCGTCCCACACCTCGCACGCTTCCCACGCGGCGCACCCCTCGCGGCCCTCGCACGCGGCCCCCGCGCACGCGAACGCGCACCGCATCCGGTTCACCGCCGCCGTGGTCACGGCGCAGGACAACGGCTCGTACAAGATCACCTGGAAGGCGCCGGGCGTCAGGCGCGTCGCCGTCCACGCCAACGGCCGGATCGTGGCCACGGGGGGTTCGACCGGTTCGGTCACGGTCAAGGGCCTGCCCGCCACCGCCGACCGGCAGTGGTTCGACCTGGTGCCCGACAAGGGCGACAAGCTCCACCTGGCCGACCGGCTGGTGAAGCTCGACGGCATGGACAACTTCCGCGACGTCGGCGGCTACCGTACCGCCGACGGCCAGTGGGTGAAGATGGGCGTCGCCTACCGTTCGGGCGCCCTGAACAACCTCACCGCCGCCGACGTCGCCGAGCTCAAGCGCCTCGGCATCTCCGTCGACTACGACCTGCGCATGACCTCGGAGCGGACCGCCGGCCCCGACCGCCTGCCCGCCGGGGTCCGTTACGTGGTCGCCAACGTCACCGGTGACGCCGCCTCCGCGCCGCTGCCCACGACGGCCGCGGGCACCGAGCAGTTGATGATCGACGGCGAGAAGTCGATGGTGACCTCCGCCACCGCCAAGGACGCCTACTCCCGGGTCCTCGGCGGGCTCGTCGCGGACCCCGACGGCGCGCTGATCCACTGTTCGGCCGGCAAGGACCGCACCGGCTGGGCGAGCGCCGCGCTGCTCACCGCGCTGGGCGTGCCCCGCGACACGGTGTACGCGGACTACCTCGCGTCCAACACGTACCGCGCGGCGTCCAACGCGGCCGCCCTGGCCGCGATGCCGCCCGCCCAGGCCGCCGTGTACAAGCCGCTCCTGGATGTGCGTTCCGAGTACCTGGACGCCGGGTTCGAGCAGGTGCGCGACACGTACGGTTCGTTCGCCTCGTACGAGAAGAAGGCGCTCGGCCTGGACGCCAAGGACATCAACAGGCTCAAGTCCGAACTGCTGACGAACTGACCGTGAGCAGGGGCCGGGCCCGCCGCGGACGCTTTGCGGGACGGGCCCGGTTCGGGCGCGGTTCGTGCCTGGCCCAGGCTCGGTTCAGGCCCGGGAGCGTCGATGCGCGGCGACTCGTTCGCGTGTCGCGCAGCGCCGCGAACAGTAGCGGCGCGGCGGCCCGCTGCCCTGCGTGAGAAAGACGTGGCGACAACTCGCCGACGCGCAGACCCCGCCGGGGGGACGCTGGCGGTCCCACACGAGCACGGTCAGGGCGAGGCACGAGGAAGCCAGGAACCATTCGCCCCAGGGGGCGTCGTCGGCGCTGTCGAGGTGCGGGTGCCAGGGCGTCCGGCCCTCGTGCGAGGTCAGACGCAGGGCGCCGGGGCTGTGCCCGAGGAGGCGGTTCAGGGCGGCGGCGGCAAGGTCCACCTCCCCGGCCTCGAAGACCTCACGCAGCATCAGCGCGCCGGCCCGCATCTGCTCGACGTCGTCCGCCGAGAGGGCGATGACGCCGGTCTCACCGTGGGCGCGCAGTAGGTCGGCGATCGCGTCCGGCCCCGCCTCGTCGTCGGCCAGGGCGTTGACGAGGGCGGCGGTCCGGAGGGCGGTGGCCTGCACGGAATGCCGGGTGGACCAGCCGGGGTCGCCGCCCTGGTCGTGGCGGTGGCCGTGGTCGTGGCCGTCGCCGCCAGGACCGGTGACGAGATGTCAGGTACGGCGCTGCTGCTGGCCGGTCTCGCGGCCACCGGATCGGCCTCCGACGCGACGGCCCTGCTCGCGGCGCTCACCGTCGCGGCGGTGGTCGGCGGGCCCGTACTCGGCGGGTGTCTCGACGCGGTGGCCCGGCCGGGGCGGCTGCTGGGCGGAGCCCTTGCCGTCCACGCGGTGGCGCTGGGCTGCCTTCTGGCGAGTCTGGGGCGGGTGCCCCTGCTCGTCTCGTTGCTGGTCGCCCTCCTCGCCGGGCTGCCGGGGGGCGCCCTGTCCGGTGGCTGGACCGCGCAGTTGCGGAACGTCGCCCCTCGGGAGCGGCTGTCCCGCGCCACCGCGTTCGACGCGATGACCTACCACCTGGCGGGGCTGGCGGGCCCCGCGCTGGCCGGGATCGTCGCGGGGGTGTGGGGTGCTTCGGCGAGTGTGGTCGTGGCGGTGGCGCTGGTCTCGCTCGCGCTGCCCGCGGCCTTCGCGCTGCCTGCGGTGCGCGCGGTGCCCGCGGCCTTCGCGCCGCCACCGGTCGAGGGGGCGGTACGGCGGGTGTCGGGTGTTCCCGGCGGTCTTGTCGAGGGCGTTCGGTTCCTGGGCCGTGTCCGGCCGCTCGCGCGGGCGACCCGGGTCTCGGTGATCTCCTGCGTGGGGCAGGGCATGCTCGTCGCCTGCGCCCCGCTGCTCGGCGAACAGGTCTTCGGGGCGGCCCACCGAGGTGTGGCTCTCCTCTCCCTCGTCGCCGTCTCCGCGCTCGCGGCCAACGCCGTACTCTCCCGCAGGACCCGCCCGGTACGCCCCGACGCCGTCGTCCGGTACAGCCCCCTCGTCCTTGCCGTCGCACTCCTCCTCGCCTCGACCGGCCACCCGGCCCTGGTCGTCGCCGGCCTGCTCGTCGCGGGCCTCGGCGAAGGCCCCCAGCTGGCTGCCCTCTTCGCCGTACGGCACCGTGAGACCCCCGCCCACCTGCGCGGCCGGGTCCTCACCACCGGGGCCGCCCTCAAGGTCACGGGATTCGCCCTGGGGGTAGCCGTCGCGGGACCGCTGGGCGCGCGTTCGCCGGCCTGCGCGCTGCTCACCGCGGCGGCGATCCAGGTTCTCGCCGCGGGGAGTTACGGGGTGCCCGGTGCCGTCGCGGCGCGAGCGGCCGGACTTGGTCGGCGACGCGAATTCGTTCCGGGACCCCGCGCCCACCTTGATCGCTAGGGTTGCCGGGCAGGCGAATCCCTCGACTCCCCGAAAGGGAGAGCACTATGCAGACGACCTCGACCGGCGGTTCGCAATGGAACGATTCCGGCTCTTCGAACAGCAACTTCAAGGTCACGGATGTCTCGCTCACCCCTGACCCCCCGGTCCGCGGGAAGTCCGTCACAGTAACCGCCGACGGGGCCCTGACCTCGGACATCTCCGGTGGTCAAGTCGCCGTTACGGTCAAGTACGGAATCATCCCCGTACTCAAGTCGACCAGCACGCTGTCCGCCGCGCCCGCCGGCGCGTACTCGTCGGCCGTCGCCTTCGAACTTCCTGACGATTCCCCTGCGGGCCCGTACGCCGCGCAGTTCTCGTTCAGCGACCAGGACGGCGTTGAGATCGCCGGCTTCTTTGTCACATTCAAGGCGTGACCTGACTGTCCGATGATCTCCGCATGATGTCGCGCGGCGCGCACCCGAAACGGGTCACGGCCCCCCCGCCCGCAGAACCACGTCCAGCACCCGTGCCGGGTCGGCGGCGGCCAGCCGGTCGGCGAACTCCGTGATCTGCGCGGTGGTGGCCCGGTCCGCGCGGTCCGTACCGAGCGGGCGGGGATCGAGCCGGCCGAACACCGCGTACCGGCTCGCCGTGGCGATGTGGCCGTCCAGCAGGAACAGCCGGTACTCGGCCGCGAAGGTCACCACGTCGGACAGCAGCACCGGTGTCGCCGGGTCCAGGGCCGAGGGCAGTCGGGAGCCGTCGGCGTAGACATCCGCCGGGAAGGACTTGTCGCGGGGCGGCTTGACGAACGTCGGCCGGTCGATCGCCCACGCGCCCGCGACGGTCCCCACCCGTACCTGGCGGCCTGTGAACTCGTCCGACAACTCACCGAGCCACCCGTCCGCTGGCTCCAGCAACGCGAACCCGAGACGTCCCGCCAGCCGCGCACCCGCGACCGGCCCCCCGTACCAGTACGCAGGCCCTGCCAACCCGGGCTCTTCCGCAGCCCGGACCGACATCCCCCGGCGCGCCGCCTCGGCGGCCAGCAGCTCCATCGTCGACGTCCGCCGCCCAGGCATGACCAACATCACGAATCCCCCCACACTCCGCGAGCCCGCCACGCTAGCCCCTCCCCACCCACCACCGCAGCCGAGAATCCCCCGCCGCAGGCCCCAGGCGGGGAGGGAACGCTGAGCCACATTTCACGGCCCGTCCGAGGGCGATGCCGTCGTGCGACTGAGGGTTCTGGTTGGCCAGTTGAGCGTGTGGCTTGCCGTCCTCGCGCTCGGCCCCGGGACTCGCCTGGAGCGGCTGGAGGTGAGGGCTCGGGTGGGTGTGTTGCGCTTGACAGTGAAATCGAACATCCGTTCTGATGGGGCGTGGACCGGTTTTCCCGGGGTCGGCCGGTGGTGTTTCCGGCGGACTTGTCCACAGGCAGGGACGGCGCCGGAGCCCGTTGTCAGTGGCAGGGGATAGCGTCTTTGACGTGAAGCGATCGACACAAGCAAATCGGGTGGAACCCATGGCAGGAACCGACCGCGAGAAGGCGCTCGACGCCGCTCTCGCACAAATTGAACGGCAATTCGGCAAGGGCGCGGTGATGCGCCTGGGCGAGCGGCCGAACGAACCCATCGAGGTCATCCCCACCGGATCGACCGCGCTCGACGTCGCGCTCGGCGTCGGCGGTCTGCCGCGCGGCCGTGTGGTGGAGGTGTACGGACCGGAGTCCTCCGGAAAGACGACCCTCACGCTGCACGCGGTGGCGAACGCGCAGAAGCTCGGCGGCACGGTGGCCTTCATCGATGCCGAACACGCCCTCGACCCCGAGTACGCGAAAAAGCTCGGCGTCGACATCGAGAACCTGATCCTGTCCCAGCCGGACAACGGCGAGCAGGCGCTCGAGATCGTGGACATGCTGGTCCGCTCCGGGGCGCTCGACCTCATCGTCATCGACTCCGTCGCGGCCCTCGTGCCGCGCGCGGAGATCGAGGGTGAGATGGGCGACTCGCACGTCGGCCTCCAGGCGCGGCTGATGAGCCAGGCGCTCCGGAAGATCACCAGCGCGCTCAACCAGTCCAAGACCACCGCGATCTTCATCAACCAGCTCCGCGAGAAGATCGGCGTCATGTTCGGCTCGCCGGAGACCACGACCGGTGGCCGCGCGCTCAAGTTCTACGCCTCGGTGCGCCTCGACATCCGCCGTATCGAGACGTTGAAGGACGGCACCGACGCGGTCGGCAACCGCACCCGCGTCAAGGTGGTCAAGAACAAGGTCGCGCCCCCCTTCAAGCAGGCCGAGTTCGACATCCTCTACGGCCAGGGCATCAGCCGCGAGGGCGGCCTGATCGACATGGGCGTGGACGAGGGCTTCGTGCGCAAGGCCGGCGCCTGGTACACGTACGAGGGCGACCAGCTCGGCCAGGGCAAGGAGAACGCGCGGAACTTCCTCAAGGACAATCCCGACCTCGCCGACGAGATCGAGAAGAAGATCCTGGAGAAGCTCGGCATCGGCGTCCGGCCGGAGACCGCGGCGGCCACCGCCGACCCGGCCGCGCTTCCCGCGGCGGCGGGTGCGGCCACCGCGGCCGAGGACCCGGCCAAGTCGGTGCCCGCTCCTGCCACCAAGGCCAAGTCGGCCAAGGCAGTAGCGGCCAAGAGCTAGTTCGTCCGATGCCTTATGCGAAGAGGCGGCGAACGGACCGGCCGGGTGGCAGCCCCGACTCGTCGAGGGCCGAGCAGGAGCTGCCACCCCAGGATCCGGCCGAGCGGGCGCGGGCGATCTGTCTGCGCCTGCTCACCGGCACCCCGCGCACCCGGAAACAGCTCGCGGACGCCCTGGAGAAGCGGGAGATCCCCGAGGACGTGGCGGAGGAGGTCCTCTCCCGCTTCGAGGACGTGGGGCTCATCGACGACGCCGCGTTCGCGGGCGCGTGGGTGGAGTCGCGGCACCACGGCCGGGGCCTGGCCCGGCGTGCCCTGGCCCGTGAGCTGCGGACCAAAGGCGTCGACGCGACCCTGATCGACGAAGCGGTGGGGCAGCTCGACTCCGAGCGGGAGGAGGCGACCGCCCGCGAGCTGGTCGCCCGCAAACTCCGGTCCACCCGTGGTCTGGAGCGCGACAAACGACTCCGCCGGCTCGCGGGCATGCTGGCCCGCAAGGGGTACGGGGAGGGCATGGCGCTGCGCGTGGTGAAACAGGCGCTGGAGGAGGAGGGCGAGGACACGGAGGGGCTGGACGAGGAGCTCTACTGACGGGGGACGCGGGGCGAGCGACGAGAGCTGCGGGAGAGCGACGAGGGACGAGCGAAGAGGGCCGTGGGTAGGGCTGGCCCTACCCTCAAGAAGCGGGGTCGCTCCAGTGCACAGAGGTATGTGCACAGGGGACTGTGGACGGCATGGCACAGGACCCCGGCCGCCCGGCGATGACCGAGCTCGCCGCACTCAAGGCGCTCGCGCAGCCCCGGCGGCAGCAGATACTCGAACGGCTGACCCTGCACGGGCCCGCGACCTCGGCGATCCTCGCCCGGGCGCTCGGGCTCAACACCGGAGCCACCAGCTACCACCTCCGGGAGCTCGCCCGTTACGGCTTCGTCGAGGAGACCGACGGCGAGACTCCCCGCAGGGAGCGCTGGTGGCGGGCCGTGCCCGGCGACCGGCGGTTCCCGCCGCGCAGCCGCCAGAGCCCCGAGATGCGCCTCGTCATGGACGAGTTGAACCACCAGGCGTACGCGGCGGACCTCGACCTCTTCGAATGGCTCCAACGCGAGAGTGACGCCCTCGGCGACTGGGCGGACGCGTTCCCGTACTCGCGGGGCACGATGCGGCTCACCCGGGACGAACTGGCCGAGTTCTTCGAGGAGTACATCGCGCTCCTCGACCGCTACAAACGGCCCGACGAGCTGACCCCGCCCGGTGCGCGTTCCGTGCTCACCCGGCTGCTGGCATTCCCGGCCCCCGACGCCCCCGCCGGCGAAGCCCCGGCCCCCGACGCCCCCGCCCCTGACGCCCCCGCGCCCTCCCACGGCGTCCCCGGTACCACCGACGAGACGGACGCGTCATGATGCTGCGGTACGCCTTCCAGACGATCAACGACCGCAAGGCCGGGTTCCTCGGCGCCTTCGCCGCCCTGATGTGCGCCGCCGCGCTCATCACCGCCTGCGGCACCCTCCTGGAGACCGGCCTGCGCGGCCGGATCGCCCCCGAGCGCTACGCCGCCGCGCCGCTCGTCGTCTCCGCCGACCAGAACGTCCACCAGACGACGATCAAGCACAAGGGCGACGGCGAGACCAAGACCAAGCACAAGGCCAAGCCGGTCGCCGAGCGCGCCTGGCTGTCCGACGCGCTCGTCGGCCGGGTCGCGGCGGTCGACGGCGTCCGCTCCGCAGTACCGGAACTGACCTTCCCCGCCCAGCCGATGAGCGGCGGGACGGGCGCGGCGCACGGGACGTCGTACGGCCACGCCTGGGAATCCGCCGCGCTCACCCCCTTCACCCTGACCGAAGGCCACGCCCCGCAGGCCACCGGTGACGTGGTCATCGACCGCCCGCTCGCCCGGCGCGCCGGACTGCGGCCGGGGGACCGGCTGACGGTCCAGTCCACCCACGCGCCGCGCACCTACACCGTCTCGGGCATCGCCGCCGCCGAAGGGGGCGACCTGCGGCAGCAGACCTCGCTGTTCTTCTCCGCCGCCGAGGCCCGGCGGCTGGCCGGCCGGCCGGGACAGGTCACCGCGATCGCGGTCGTACCGGAACGCGGCACGGACACCGGCACGTTGAAGACCGCGCTCGCCCGGGCCCTGCACGGCACCACCGCCCAAGTCACCTCCGGCGACGACCGGGGCCCCGTCGAGTTCCTCGACGCCTCCGGCGCCCGGGTGAAACTCATCTCCATGGGCGGCGCGATGGGCGGTACGTCCCTGCTCGTCGCGATCCTCGTCGTCGTCTCCACCTTCGCCCTGTCCATCCAGCAGCGGCACCGCGAACTCGCCCTGCTGCGCGCCGTCGCCGCCACGCCCCGCCAGATCCGCGCCCTGCTCGGCCGCGAGGCGCTGCTCGTCGGCGCGGCGGCCGGCGCGGCCGGATCCGTGGCCGGACTGCCCCTCGGGGCCTGGCTCCACGGCCGCTTCGTCGCCCTCGGCGCCGTCCCGGCCACCCTGGAGCGCGTCACCAGCGTCTTCCCGGCCGCCGCCGCCCTTGCCGTCACCGTCCTCGGAGCCTGGGCGGCGGCCCGGATCTCCGGCCGCCGCATCACCCGGATCCGCCCGGCCGAGGCGATGGCCGAAGCCGCCGTCGAACGTACCCGTCCCGCCTGGGGCCGGCTGGTCGCCGGACTTCTCCTGCTGGCCGGCGGGGTGGTCCTCGTCGTCGTGCTCAGCACGCTGCGCACCGAGCCCGCGTCGACTCCCGTGACCTTCCTGGCCGTCGTGGTCCTCGCCACCGCCGTGTCCCTGCTCGGCCCGGTGCTGCTGAGGGCGGTCATGGTCCCGCTCGCCGTCCCCCTGCGCCTCGCCGGACCCGGTGGCCGGCTCGCCGCCGCCAACATCCGCGCGCACGCCACCCGGATGGCCGCGGCCGTCACCCCGCTCGCCCTGCTGATCGGCATGACCTGCACCGTCCTCTTCATCCAGCCGACGCTGGAGGACGCCGCCCGTACGCAGGCCCGCGAAGGGACCCTGGCCGGCCGGGTGCTCACCTCCGGCGGACCCGGTGTGCCGTCCGAGGCGGCCGCGCGGGCGCGCGAGGTGCCGGGCGTCACCGCGGTCACGGAGGTGGTGCGGACCACGGTCCGCGTCGGTCTCGACAAGTACGTGGCACAGGGCGTCACCCCGGCCGGCCTGGACCGCACCTGGGACCCGGACGTGCTGCACGGCTCGCTCAAGGGGTTCAGCCCCGGCACGGTGGCCGTCAGCGACCTCGCCGCAGACCAGCTGGACCTGCGGGTGGGATCCCGCCTGCGGCTGACACTCGGCGACGGTACGCCCGCGGCGCTCACCGTCTCCGCCGTCTACGGACGCGGGCTCGGCTTCGGCGATCTGACCGTCGCGCACGACCTGCTGGCCCGGCACATGGACAATCCGCTCGCCACCACGGTCCTCGTCGCGGGTGACGTGGCGGGAGGCGCGGGGCGGGAGGCGCTCGCGTCGGCCGTCGCCCCGTTCCCCGGCGTGCGTGTCCTCGATCCGGCCGGCGCCGACCGGCTCCAGGCCGAGCGGGGTCAGGCCAACGCCGAGGTCACCTTCCTCGCCATGGGTCTCGTGCTGGCCTTCACCGCGATCGCGGTCCTCAACACCCTCGCCATGTCGGTCTCCGAGCGGATCCGGGAGTTCGCGATGCTCCGTCTGGCCGGCGGCACCCGCCGCCAGGTCCTGCGGATGCTGCGCACCGAGGCGCTCACCCTCCTCCTGACCGCGACCGTGCTCGGGACGGGTATCTCCCTCGCCGTCCTGACCGCGTTCAGCGCCGGGATGACGGGTGGCGCGGGGCCTTCGGTACGACCGGTGCTGTACGCGGCGGTCGTCGGCGCCGCCGCGCTGCTCGCGCTGGTGGCGACCGCGCTGCCGGGCCGGTCCGCCCTGAGGGTCAGGCCGGTGGAGGTGGTCGCCGCCCGGTAGTCGCCGCCCGCCAGGAAGGCCGAGGCCTCGGGAAGGGCGAGGCGCGGGCCGGCCGGACCGTCGGCCGGCTCGGGGAGGTACGAGCCGGACGTCACCTCACGGGGTGGCCGTGACCGGCAGTCCCGCCGCCTTCCACGCCTGGAAGCCGCCGACGAGGTCGGTCGCCCGGTGCAGTCCCAGCTGGCGCAGCGACACCGCGGCGAGGCTGGACGCGTACCCCTCGTTGCAGATCACCACCACCCGCAGGTCGTGGCTCGTGGCCTCCGCGGCCCGGTGGCTGCCCTGCGGGTCGAGCCGCCACTCCAGCTCGTTGCGTTCCACGACGAGCGCCCCGGGGATCAGTCCGTCCCGCTCGCGCAGGGCCTGGTAGCGGATGTCCACCAGCAGGGCCCCGCCCTCGGCGGCCTCGAAGGCCTCCGGCGCCTCGACGCGGTCGAGGCCCTCGCGGACCCGTTCCAGCAGCTCGTCGATCCCGACCCGCTCGCCGGGGGCCGCCGCCGTGGAGCCGGTGGTTATGCCGTCGTCGCTCTGTCCGTCGCCGCTCACTGCCAGTCCTCCGGACCCTCGACCTGCTCCAGCCGGAGGACCGCGCCGTTGCGGCTGTAGCGCCGCATCATCGGCAGCGGCGGGTAGTACGCGTGGACGGAGACGGCGTGCTCGGTCTCCGACTCGTTCCGTACCTCGTGCACGTGGTGCTTGCCGAACGCCCGCCCCACCCCGGCCGTCAGCCGCCGCTCGCGATCCACCCCGTCGGCCAGCTCCAGCGTCTTCCAGCCCTCGGTGGGCAGCCGGGCCGCCAGGGAGTCCTCCTTGAGCGCCCCCGCCGCCGTGGCGAGCGCGCCGTGCGAGCCGCCGTGGTCGTGCCAGCCGGTCCCCGCGCCGGGCGGCCAGCCGATGAGCCACGCCTCGCTGCCCGCGGGACCCTCCAGCCGGATCCAGGTGCGGCCCTCGGGGTCGAGGGGCAGGGAGGCGATCAGCTCGGTGTCGGCCGCGGCACCGCGGACGAAGGCGAGCAGCTCGGCGGCGGTGGGCCCGGAGAACGAGGCGCCGGGGGAGGCCGGGGAGGGGATCTCCGCGGTGGCGACACCGCCCGGGGCGGCCGGGAGGGCGTCGGAGGGTTGCGCGGGCGCGGAGGAACGTACGGGTGAAGACATCGGGTGACCGTCCTGGGAATTTCGCGGAGAGCGCTGCCGCCATGAGGCACGGCGGGGCGCGGGAGAAGGCGAATCAGCAGGACGGGCGACAGACGCAGCCCGCGTAGCGGACCAGGTCCATATGGACCCTCCGCCACAGGCGCACATCGGTGTCAGTCACGCTTTGGAGTACACCATGTGAGCCCGCGGACGGTCAATTGATGTTCACGGAGCGGTCAGGGGCCGCCGGTGACGAGGGCGCGGAGGGCGCTGAGGACTCGGACCGGGACTCGGACGGGGGAGCGGACGGGGACGGTACGGACGGGGTATCCGCCGCCGGGTCGCCCCCGCGTGTCGCGTCGGCCGCCTCGTACAGCGCGGACGGGCGTACGCCCCCGAAGGCCGCGACCAGGTGGCCGTCCGGCCGTACCAGCAGCACGCTGTGCGCCGACGCGCCCGGATAGCCCTCGGTGACCAGCAGCTCCGCCCGTACCGGCAGGGCCGTCACCGCCGCCGCCAGCCGGGGCATGACGCCCGCGGTCAGCCAGTGGCGCCGGTCCCACACCCCGGTGCCGGGGGCGACGAGCACGACCAGCAGCCGTCCCCGCCCGAGCCGCTCCCGCAGCCGCGCGGTCGTCCCGTCCGGCGCGGTCACCCGTACGTCGTCGACCGGCGCGCCGGGGGGCGTGCCGACCGCCGTCTGCGCCTCGGCGTACGGAGGCGCGAGGGGGGAGTGCGGGTACGCCGGGGGCGCTCCCAACGGACCGAAGCCCAGGTGCCCGTCCGAGAGCAGCGTGTCGTGCCCGCGTACGCCCCCCGGGAGGTACGTACGCAGCCCACCGCCGCCGCGCAGTATCGGCAGCGACTGGTCGGCGGCCCGCAGGCGGGCGGCCACGGCCGTGCGCCGCTCCGCCTGATAGCTGTCCAGCAGGGTGTCGGACGCGCCGTGGTGCCAGGCGTGCGCCAGCTTCCAGGCGAGGTTGTCCGCGTCGCGCAGCCCCTCGTCGAGTCCCTGCGTGCCCACGGCCCCCAGCAGGTGCGCGGCGTCCCCGGCGAGGAACGCCCGGCCCACCCGCCAGCGCTTGGCCAGCCGGTGGTGCAGCGTGTAGACGCCGGTGTCGAGGAGTTCGTACGGCGGGGTCTCGCCGCACCAGCCGGCGAGGGTGTCCCGTAAACGGGCGATCAGGGCGTCGGGGGTGACCAACTCGTCCCGCGAGGGCAGCAGCCAGTCGAGGCGCCACACGCCGCCCGGCAGGGGCCGGGCGGAGACCTCCGCGCCGCCGGAACGCCACGGCGGCTGCCGGTGCAGCACGGCCTCCCCGGGCCAGGGCAGTTCGGCGCGCAGCGCGGCGACGGCGTGGCGTTCGACCCCCGTACGGCCGGGGAAGCGGATCCCGAGCAGTTTGCGGACGGTGGACCGGGCGCCGTCGCAGCCCACCAGGTGACTGCCGCGCCACCAGGTCGCCCCCGGACCGCGGGTGTGCACGCTGACCCCGCGCGCGTCCTGCTCCAGCGAGTCGAGGCGGTTGCCGGTCACGACCCGTACCAGCGGCTGGTGCGCGATGGCCTCCCGCAGGCCCCGGGCCAGCGCGTGCTGGGGGATGTGCAGCGGGGCGGGGCCGCCGTCCTCACCGAGCGGCTGTTGTCGCATCAGTTGCTTGCGCCTCAGTGACCGCCAGCCCACCCAGTGGACTCCTTCGTCACGCAGGGTGGTGCAGCCGAGGCGCTCGGCGAAGGAGGCGGTGTCGGGGCGCAGCACGACGGTGCGGGCCGGGCGCGGGTCGTCCGTGCCCGGTCCTTCGTCGAGGACGACGGAGGGGACGCCCTGAGCGGCGAGGGCGAGGGAGAGCGCGAGTCCCACGGGGCCCGCGCCCGCCACGATCACCGGGTCCACGGCGTGACTCCTCCGGCCTGTACGGTCCTGCGGTCAGTGGCGGTTGGAGCCCGGTACGCGATCACAGAACGTATGCAACCCACTGGGGATGCCCCCGTCAAGCGAAGGCCGGGGCGGCGCGCGCCCGGTGTGGGGCGCCGCCGCCCCGGCCGGGACGTCGCGGGATCGTCGCTCAGATGTTGCCGGCCGCCGACTGCGCCTGGCCGGGACCGTTGGCCATGTCCGCGTCGCCGGCGCCGAGAACGGCCCCGGTGCTCCGCTTCGCCCTGCGCAGCCGCTTCTCCAGCCAGCCCGCGAACGACGTGAGCAGGAAGTTGAGGACGATGTAGATCAGGGCGATGACGGTGAACGCGGCGATGGTGTTGGCGCCGTAGTTCGCCGTGATGGTGCGGTTCTGCGAGAGCAGTTCCTGGAGGCCGAGCAGCGCGCCGCCGAGCGCGGTGTCCTTGACGATCACGACGAGCTGGCTGACCAGGGCGGGCAGCATCGCCGTGACCGCCTGCGGCAGCAGCACGTACGTCATGGTCTGGCCCTTGCGCATCCCTATCGCCTTCGAGGCGTCGGTCTGCCCGTACGGGAGCGAGAGGATGCCGGCCCGGACGATCTCCGCGATGACGGAGGAGTTGTAGAGCACCAGGCCGGTCACGACCGCGTACAACGGCCGGCTGTCCGAGGGGATGTCGGTGAACTGGACGTACAGCTGAGCGGCGAAGACCATCATGATCAGGACGGGGATCGCCCGGAAGAACTCGACGACCACCCCGACGGGCACCCGGATCCAGCGGTGGTCGGAGAGCCGGCCGATGCCGAGGACCGCGCCGAGCGGCAGGGCTATGACCACCGAGAGGGCCGCCGCCTGGAGGGTCACCCCGAGACCGGGCAGGATGTAGGTCGTCCAGACCCGGGAGTCCGTGACGAACGGGCTCCACTTCTCGGACGCCAGTTGGTTCTTGTCGGCCATGGTGGAGAGGACCCACCAGGCCGCCAGTCCGAAGAGGACGAGGAACACGATCGTGTAGATGATGTTGCGCCGCTTGGCGCCGGGTCCCGGTACGTCGTAGAGGACGTTGGTGGCACTCATCGTTTCACCGCCACTCGCTTGCTGAGCCAGCCGAGGACCAGGCCCATGGGAAGGGTCAGGACGATGAATCCGAAGGCGATCACCGAGAACACGGCGAAGAGCGCGTCGGCCTCGTTCTCGATCATCGTCTTCATCAGCGCGGCGGCCTCCGCGACGCCGATCGCGGCCGCCACCGTGGTGTTCTTGGTCAGCGCGATCAGCACGTTCGCGAGCGGCGCGACGACGGAACGGAACGCCTGGGGGAGCACGATGAGGGTCAGGACCTGGAAGAAGCTCAGGCCGAGCGCCCGGGCGGCCTCCGCCTGCCCGACCGGCACGGTGTTGATGCCGGAGCGCAGGGCCTCGCACACGAAGGTGCCGGTGTAGGCGACGAGGCCGAGGACGGCCAGCCGGAATCCGATGCCGTCGAAGCCCTCGCCGCCGAGCGTGATCGCGAGCGTCTGGTAGAGCCCCAGCGAACAGCCGACGATGATCACCGTCAGCGGGGTGTTACGGACCAGGTTGACGTAAGCGGTGCCGAAGGCACGCATCAACGGCACTGGGCTGACGCGCATTCCGGCTAGCACCGTTCCCCATATCAGGGAACCGATCGCGGAATAGAGGGCGAGCTGCACGGTCACCCAGAAGGCGCCGAGCACGTCGTACCGCCCGGAATCAAGAAAGTCGAACACGATGCCCCGCGCTCTCCCCAGGTTGGCTGTCCGGTACGCGCCGCCGGTCGTCCCGGCGGCGCGTCACCGCTGTCTCGGCTGAACGGTGATCGGGCTGTGTCAGCCGATCGCGGGGGCGGGCTCGTTCTTGTAGCCGGCCGGACCGAAGTTGGCCGTCACGGCCTTCTGCCAGGAACCGTCCGACTCCATCTTCTTGAGGGCGTCGTTGATCTGGCCGAGCAGCTTCGTGTCGCCCTTCTTCAGGCCGATGCCGTAGTTCTCGTCGCTGAGCTTGAGGCCCGCGAGCTTGAACTTGCCGGCGTGCTCCTTCTGCGCGGCGTAACCGGCGAGGATGGAGTCGTCGGTCGTCAGGGCGTCGACCGTCTTGTTCTCCAGGCCCGTCAGGCACTCGGAGTAGCCGCCCTGCTCCAGGAGCTGCGCCTTGGGGGCGAGCTTCTCCTTGACGTTCTGCGCCGAGGTGGAGCCCGTGACCGAGCACAGCTTCTTGGAGTTCAGGTCCGCGGCCTTGGTGATGGAGTTGTCGTCCGCGCGGACCAGGAGGTCCTGGTGGGCGAGGAAGTACGGGCCCGCGAAGTCGACCTTCTGCTTGCGCTCGTCGTTGATCGAGTAGCTCGCGGCGACGAACTTGACGTCACCGTTGGCGATCAGGTTCTCGCGCTCGGCGCTGGGCGCCTGCTTCCACTCGATGTCCTTGGCGTCGTAGCCCAGTTCCTTGGCGATGTACGTCGCGACGTCGACGTCGAAGCCGGTGAAGGTGCCGTCCGGCGTCTTCAGGCCGAGGCCCGGCTGGTCGAACTTGATGCCGATGGCGATCTTGCCGCCACCACCGCTGCCGCTGCCGCTGTCGTCACTGCTGTCGCCGCCGCACGCGGTGGCGGTCAGGGCGAGAACGAGAGCTGCGGCGGCCGCGGCGCCTGCCTTGTGAAGCTTCATGGGTGGACTTCCCTCAAGTGAGACGGTGTCGGACGGTTCTGACGAAACGACAAGTGATCGGTGACGATCGACGTGAAGGGCGACCGGTGACGATCGGTGCGAAGGACGACCGCTGACGGTCGGTACGAAGGGAGACCGCCGGCGGTCAGTGGTGCAGGATCTTCGACAGGAAGTCCTTGGCACGGTCACTGCGGGGATTGCTGAAGAACGACTCGGGCGCCGCCTCTTCGACGATCCGGCCGTCCGCCATGAAGACGACCCGGTTCGCCGCCGAGCGCGCGAAGCCCATCTCGTGGGTGACGACGACCATCGTCATTCCGTCGCGGGCCAGCTGCTGCATGACCTCGAGGACCTCGTTGATCATCTCGGGGTCGAGCGCGGAGGTCGGTTCGTCGAACAGCATGACCTTGGGGCCCATCGCCAACGCCCGTGCGATGGCGACACGTTGCTGCTGTCCGCCCGAGAGCTGCGCCGGGTACTTGTCGGCCTGCGTTCCCACGCCCACCCGGTCCAGGAGCGCGCGGGCCTGCTCCTCCGCGTCCTTCTTGTCCTTCTTGCGGACCTTGACCTGTCCCAGGGTGACGTTCTCCAGGACGGTCTTGTGCGCGAAGAGGTTGAACGACTGGAAGACCATGCCGACGTCGGCGCGCAGGCGGGCGAGTTCCCTGCCCTCCTGCGGCAGCGGCTTGCCGTCGATGGTGATCGAGCCCGAATCGATCGTCTCCAGGCGGTTGATGGTGCGGCACAGTGTGGACTTACCGGACCCGGAGGGCCCGATGACAACCACGACCTCGCCCCGGGCGATGGTCAGGTCGATGTCCTGGAGCACATGCAACGCGCCGAAGTGCTTGTTGACGTTGCTCAGTACGACCAGGTCGTCCGACGCCGCAACGGCGTCCTCGGGCCCCTTGGTCACTGACACTCCGCTCATCGGCTTTTTGCTCCGTCCCACTCGGTTGGGGAGGACCCTAGTCACGCACCGCTATCAGCGTCAGCAGATCTGAGCGGAACTTGAGGATCACGATCCGGCCGCAACCGGACACTCCGGACGAAGGGGGGCGGCGCGCGGGGAACAGGAGGAGAACGGGTGGATAACGGAACCCTGGCTGTCATGGCCGCGTCTTGACCGAGACGACACCATGAACGTGGACGACCCGTCCGTACCGGGACCGTGATCAGGAGGGTGGAGGGGGGCCATGAGGCTGCTGCTCGTCGAGGACGACGACCACGTCGCCGCCGCGTTGGCGGCCGTGCTCGCCAAGCACGGATTCGCGGTGGTGCACGCCCGCAGCGGCGAGGAGGCGCTCCAGGCGCTCCTGCCGGCCGCCAACGCGGGCAAGGAGCCGTTCGCGGTGGTCCTGCTCGATCTCGGCCTGCCCGACCAGGACGGCTACCAGGTCTGCGGCAAGATCCGGAAGATCACCACCATCCCGGTGATCATGGTGACGGCGCGGGCCGACGTGCGGTCCCGGATCCACGGCCTCAACCTCGGCGCCGACGACTACGTCGTCAAGCCGTACGACACCGGTGAACTGCTCGCCCGTATCCACGCCGTGAGCCGCCGCAAGGCGGGCACCGAGGAGCCGGCCGCCGCCGAGGGCGCCGGGGCCGCCCAGCGGCTCGGGCGGCTCACCCTGGAGCTGCTCACCCGCCGGGTGAGCGTCGACGGCGCGGCCGTACAGCTGACCCGCAAGGAGTTCGACCTGCTGGCCCTGCTCGCGCAGCGGCCCGGGGTGGTCTTCGGCCGCGAGCAGATCATCAGCGAGGTCTGGCACACCAGCTGGGTGGGCACCGGCCGGACGCTGGAGGTCCATGTGGCGTCCCTGCGGTCCAAGCTCGGCATGCCCGCGCTGATCGAGACGGTCCGGGGCGTCGGCTACCGCCTGGTCGTCCCGGCCGCGCACGAGAGTGCGTAAGGCCCCGTGCGCAGTCGACTTCTCCCGCTGCTCATCGTCCTCATGGCCGGTGTGCTCCTCGCCCTCGGCTTCCCGCTGGCCGTGAGCCTCGCCAACGCGCAGCAGCAGCGCGTGGTGGTCGACCGCATCGACGACGCGGCGCGGGTCGCCGCGCTCGCGCAGTTCGTCGCCGAGAGCCGCGACGGCTCCGACGAGCGCCTCGACATGCTGAAGGACGAGCTCCAGCGCTACCACGACGTCTACGGGATCAAGGCGGGCGTCTTCTACCGCGACAGCGCGGCGGTCATGGCCCGCGCGCCGAGGACGTTCTCCATCCCCAAGACCGGCAAAGGCCAACAGGCCTTCCAGGAAGCCCTGCTGGGGCGCCGCAGCGACGACCCCGAGCAGGTCTGGCCCTGGCAGGACGGCCGGCTGATCGTCGACTCGCCCGTCGTACGGGACGGGGACGTCGTCGCGGTCGTGGTGACCGACTCGCCCACCGACCGGATGCGGTCGCGCATCCTCAAGGGCTGGCTGTTCATCGCCGCGGGCGAGGCGGCGGCGATGCTGCTCGCGGTGGGGGCGGCGATCCGGCTCACGGGCTGGGTGCTGCTGCCCGTACGGGTGCTGGACGCGGTGACCCATGACATCGCCACGGGCCGGATGAACTCGCGGGTCGCCGCCGCCGGCGGGCCCCCCGAACTGCGGCGCCTCGCGATCTCCTTCAACGAGATGGCCGACAACGTCGAGGACGTGCTGGAGCAGCAGCGCGCCTTCGTGGCCGACGCCTCGCACCAACTGCGCAACCCGCTCGCCGCCCTGCTGCTCCGCATAGAGCTGCTGGCCCTCGAACTGCCCGAGGGCAACGAGGAGATCGCGTCCGTACGCACCGAGGGCCGGCGGCTGGCCCAGGTGCTGGACGACCTGCTCGACCTGGCGCTGGCCGAGCACACCTCGGCCGAGCTGCGCCTGACCGACATCGGTGAGCTGGCGGCCGAGCGGGTCGCCGCGTGGCGGCCGGTCGCCGACGAGAAGGGCGTGGCGCTGACCCGCGAGGGCGGCGCCGTCACCGCCTGGGCCGACCCCATCGCGCTCTCCAGCGCCCTGGACGCGGTGATCGACAACGCCGTGAAGTTCACCCCGGCGGGCGGCGAGGTCACGGTGACGGCGGGGCGTGAGGGGCAGATGTCCACACTGGTCATCAACGACGGCGGACCGGGGCTCACGGACGACGAGATCACCCGGATCGGCGACCGGTTCTGGCGCAGCAACCGGCACCAGAACGTCAAGGGTTCGGGGCTGGGGCTGTCGATCTCCCGGGCCCTGCTGACGGTGGGCGGCGGGTCGATCTCGTACGCGCACGGCGAGCCGTGCGGCCTGCGCGTGACCCTCCGGGTCCCGAGGTCGTCCGACCGGGACTGAGAGCGTACGGGCGGGACCGAGGGCGTACGGAGTGCGCGGGGCGGTCGCCGGGCCGCGAGCGCCTCAGGGCTTGACCGACTGGTAGTAGCGCTTGGCGCCCTCGTGCAGCGGGAGCGGGTCCGTGTAGATCGCCGTACGCAGGTCCACCAGCTGCGCCGAGTGCACCTCGCGGCCTATCCGGTCCCGGCTGTCGATCACCGTGCGCGTGAAGCCCTCGGTCAGCGCGGCGTCCATCCGGTCCGTGGTGACCAGCAGATTCGCCACCGCTATCGTCGGCACGTCCTGCGCGCTCGGCGCCTTCGGGTACGCGTCGGCGGGCATCGCCGCCGAGCGGTAGTAGCGCGTGGTCGCCGGGCCCGCGGCGTGCAACTGCTTGACCAGCGGGCCGTCCAGCGGCACCAGCCGGACGGCGAAGCGGTCCGCCAGGGCCTCCACCGCCGACGTGGGCAGACCGCCGGACCAGAAGAAGGCGTCCAGCTCGCCCCGTTGGAGCTTGCCCGGCATCTTGTCGATCCCGGCGAAGACCTCCCTGACGCCGGTCCTCGGATTCAGGTTCGCGGCCTCCAGCACCCGGTCCGCCACCAGGCGGACCCCCGACTCCGGCTGTCCCACCCCCACCCTGGCGCCGCGCAGGTCCGCCACGGAGTGGATCTTCGAATCCTTGGCGACGATCAGCTGCACGTAGTCGTCGTAGAGCCGGGCGCAGCCGCGCAGCCGCTGCCACCCCGGCTTCTTCTCCATGAGGTAGTTCGAGACGGCGTCGGCCGTGGCGATCGTGAAGTCCGCCTCGCCCGTCGCCACCCGCGTCAGGTTGTCCGGGGACCCCTGGCTCGTCCTGAGCGTGACCGACACGTTCGGCAGGCCGCGGGCGAGATCCTGCTGGAGCAGCTCCCCGTACCGCTGGTAGACCCCGCTCTTCACGCCCGTGCTGAACGTCACGGCCCCGCGGGGCGCCGGCTCCCCGAGCGGCAGCAGCCACCAGAGCAGCAGGCCGAGCACCACCAGCGCCGCGGCGGCGCCCTGAAGGACACGGTTGCGGCGGATGCCCGGCGAATGGGTGACCATGCCGCGATCCTGCCAGTTCGCTCCAGGTACTGACCAGGGTTTGTCCACTCCACGCCACCGCCTACCCTGGTCGGATGAGCAGCGGCGACCGGAGACTGTCAGTGGGCGTTAATCGAAGCTACGAGATCCGCACCTACGGGTGTCAGATGAACGTCCACGACTCCGAACGATTGTCGGGCCTCCTGGAGGACGCCGGGTACGTCCGCGCCCCGCAGGACGCCGACGGTGACGCCGACGTCGTCGTCTTCAACACCTGCGCGGTACGGGAGAACGCCGACAACAAGCTGTACGGCAACCTCGGCCGGCTCGCCCCGATGAAGACCAAGCGGCCCGGCATGCAGATCGCCGTCGGCGGCTGCCTCGCCCAGAAGGACCGCGACACGATCGTGAAGCGCGCGCCCTGGGTCGACGTCGTGTTCGGCACGCACAACATCGGCAAGCTGCCGGTCCTCCTGGAGCGCGCCCGCGTCCAGGAGGAGGCGCAGGTCGAGATCGCCGAGTCGCTGGAGGCGTTCCCCTCCACCCTGCCGACCCGCCGCGAGTCCGCGTACGCCGCGTGGGTCTCCATCTCGGTCGGCTGCAACAACACCTGCACCTTCTGCATCGTGCCCGCGCTGCGCGGCAAGGAGAAGGACCGCCGCCCCGGCGACATCCTGGCCGAGATCGAGGCCCTGGTCGGCGAGGGCGTCTCGGAGATCACGCTGCTGGGCCAGAACGTCAACGCGTACGGCTCCGACATGGGCGACCGCGAGGCGTTCTCCAAGCTGCTGCGCGCGTGCGGCGCGATCGAGGGCCTGGAGCGCGTCCGCTTCACCTCCCCGCACCCGCGCGACTTCACCGACGACGTGATCGCGGCCATGGCCGAGACGCCGAACGTCATGCCGCAGCTCCACATGCCGATGCAGTCGGGCTCCGACCGGGTGCTCAAGGCGATGCGCCGCTCGTACCGGCAGGACCGTTACCTCGGCATCATCGACAAGGTCCGCGCCGCCATCCCGCACGCGGCCATCTCCACGGACATCATCGTGGGCTTCCCCGGCGAGACCGAGGAGGACTTCGAGCAGACGATGGACGCGGTCCGCGCGGCCCGCTTCACCCAGGCCTTCACGTTCCAGTACTCCAAGCGCCCCGGCACCCCCGCCGCCGACATGGACGGGCAGGTGCCCAAGGCGGTCGTCCAGGACCGGTACATGCGGCTGTCCGCCCTCCAGGAGGAGATCTCCTGGGAGGAGAACAAGAAGCAGGTCGGCCGCACGCTGGAGGTGATGGTCGCCGAGGGCGAGGGGCGCAAGGACGGCGCCACGCACCGCCTCTCCGGCCGCGCGCCCGACAACCGGCTCGTCCACTTCACCAAGCCGGACGAGGAGGTGCGCCCCGGCGACGTGGTGACCGTCGCGATCACCTACGCGGCGCCGCACCACCTGCTGGCCGAGGGGCCCGCGGGCGCGGTACGGCGGACCCGCGCCGGGGACGCCTGGGAGCGGCGCAACACCGCCGGGGCGGCGAAGCCCGCCGGGGTCCTGCTGGGGCTGCCCACGATCGGGGTGCCCGCGCCGCTGCCCGCGATGTCGGGCGGCTGCTCCGCCGAGTGACCGCCGGGCGGCGCCGCACGGGCCCGCGTTAGGGTGCGGACATGCTGGTCGCCGCCGCCGTGTGCCCCTGTCCGCCGCTGCTCGTGCCCGCCGTCGCGGCGGGGGCCCGGTCCGAACTCGACGCCACGCGCGCCGCGTGTGCCGACGCCCTCGGGGTGCTGGCCGCCGCCCGGCCCGACCGGTTGATCGTCGTCGGGCCCGCCGAGGAGGCGGCGGCGGGTCCGTACCCGGCGGGCGCCACCGGGTCCTTCCTGGGCTTCGGGGTGGACGTACGGGTCACGCTCGGCGCGCGCGCCGAGCGGGCGCCGGACGGGCCCGCAGCCGCCCCCGAGCTGCCCGCCTCCCTCGCCGTCGCCGCCTGGCTGCTGGAGCAGGCGCACTGGACGGCCGCGCCCGTCACCGGACTCGCGGTGGGGGAGCGGCTCCCCACCGACCGGTGCGGGCACGCCGGGAAGGAGTTGGCCGACGGGCCGGGGCGGACGGTCCTGCTCGTGATGGGCGACGCCAGCGCCTGCCGGACGCTCAAGGCACCCGGATACCTCGACGAGCGCGCCGCCCCCTTCGACGAAGAGGTCGCGCGGGCGCTGGAGGCGGCCGACACCGCCGCGCTCCGAGCCCTGGACCCGGAGTTGGCGTACGACCTGAAGGTGGCCGGCCGGGCGCCCTGGCAGCTCCTCGCCGGCGCCGCCGAAGGAGCACGCCTCAACGGCGCGCTGCTTCACAACAGCGCGCCGTACGGCGTCGGTTACCTGGTCGCGGTCTGGTCCTGACCACGGGACATCAGGCGCCGGGCACCACTAGTCAGGCGTCACGGGTCAGGCGGGAGGCGGCGGAGGCGGCATGCCCCCGGGCGGCGTGCTCCCGGGCCCGGGAGTCGGGCCGCCGGGCGAGGTCCCACCGTCGTCCTTGTGCGCGAGCCGGTCCAACGCGCTCTTGGCCTTGTCCGTACCCGAGTCGATCTTGTCGCTGTACTTGCCCTTGGTCCGCTGGTCGACCGTACGGGCGGCCTTGTCCAAGCCCTCGCCGATCCTGCCCCCGTGCTGCTGGGCGAGGTCGGACACCTTTTCCTTGGCCGGAGACAGCTTGGCCTTGAACGAATCCATGAGGCCCATGGCCCACCTTCCCTCGGAAGACACGTGCGACGGCACGTGAGGGGCATATCACTCCCAATGCCCCCATATCCGCTTTCCAGCGTACTCGCGGGCACCGCACTCCGCGCATTTCCCCGCACCAGGCGGGCTCAGCCGTAGCGCTCGACGAGTGCCGCCCCGATCGAGGCCAGGTGGTCCCGCACCTCCGGAGGGCCGGTCACTTCCAGCCATTCGACCAGTCCGGCCAGTTCGCCGGCGAGCGTGTACGCGTCGTACCCCCGGATCAGGACCTCGATACGGCCGTCGGCCGCGGCTCCTCCCACCTGGAGCCGGTTGCCGAAGCCCATCCGGAGCAGGCCGATCCCGTGGGGCGCGCACACCGCCCGGATCTCCAGGGGCATTCGCCGGCGGTCGATCTCGTCGGCGATCGCGTGCCAGCTTCCGGCGAGGTCGAAGTCCCCGGGCCGGCGCACGGGATCGCCGGTCGGGTCGACGGACGACACGCGGTCGATCCGGAAGGTCCGCCGGCCGGCCTCCGTGTCGGAGACGAGGTACCACGACGGGCCCTTGGCGACGATGCCCAGCGGGTGGACGGTCCGCGCGGTCTCCGCGCCTTTGCCGTCGACATAGCCGAGCCGCACCTGGACGCCGCGGATCACCGCGTCCTGGAGTGCGTCGAGGAAGGGAGGAGGGCGGTGCTCGACCCGGCCCGCCCCCCACTGGCGCGGGTCCATGACCAGCGACGAGGCCGCCGCCTCGGCGTGCGCCCGGAAGGGCTCCGGCAGGGCATGGACGAGTTTGCGCAGGGCCGCCTTCACCGTGGGGGTCGCGGCCGAGGCCGGGCCGGCCACCAGGAACAGGGCGCGGGCCTCGCCGGCCGTCAGCCCGGACAGGTCGGTACGGGCGCCGCCCACGAGGCGCCAGCCGCCGCCCCGGCCCTGCGTGGCGTACAGGGGAACCCCGGCCATGGCCAGGGCGTCGAGGTCGCGCCGGGCGGTCCGCTCGGACACCTCCAACTCCCGGGCGACCTCCGCCGCCGTCACCCGCTCGCGTCGTTGCAGCAGGAGGAGGACGGCCACCAGCCGGTCGATTCGCACACCGCAACTTTTCCACGGGAAACCGGTCATGGGATGACCGGTTCCGCTCGGCAGGATGGCGGCACGACCTCAGCGGCAGATCCCCTGCCGCCCGAACAGCCCGACAGAAAGAAGCGAGAATCCCCATGTTCGATCCGGCCGCATTCCCCGAGCCCAGCCTTGTCCCGGTCAACGGCGTGGAACTCGAAGTCTTCGAAGCGGGACGGGAGAATGCCGGAAAGCCCGTCGTCCTCTGCCACGGCTGGCCCGAGCACGCCTTTTCCTGGCGCTACCAGGTCCCCGCGCTGGTCGCGGCGGGATACCACGTCATCGTCCCGAACCAGCGGGGGTACGGCAATTCGTCCCGTCCGGCCGAAGTGACGGACTACGACATCGAGCACCTCACGGGTGACCTCGTCGGACTCCTCGACCACTACGGATACGCGGACGCCACCTTCATCGGCCATGACTGGGGCGCGATGGTCGTCTGGGGTCTGGCCCTGCTGCATCCGAAGCGGGTGAACAAAGTCATCAACCTGAGCCTGCCCTATCAGGAGAGGGGGGAAAGGCCCTGGCTGGAGTTCATGGAAGAGGTGTTCGGCGACGACTTCTATTTCGTCCACTTCAACCGGCGGCCCGGCGTCGCGGACGCCGTCTTCGAGGAGAACACCTTCCGGTTCCTTCGCAACCTGTACCGGAAGAACGAGCCCCCCAAGGAGCCTCGGCCGGGTATGGCGTTGATCGATCTCGCCCGCGCGGAAGAGCCGCTCGGTGAGCCCGTGATGAGCGACGGCGAGCTGGCCGTCTTCGTCTCCGCCTTCGAGTCGGCGGGGTTCACGGGCGGGGTGAACTGGTACCGGAACCTCGACCGCAACTGGCACCTGCTGGCGGACGTGGACCCGGTCGTCCGGCAGCCCACGCTCATGATCCACGGCGACCGTGACCTGGTTCAGAAGTCCCCGAGGCCGGCGGAGTTCGTGCCCCACGTGGAGGTGGTCAGTCTCGATTGCGGCCACTGGATCCAGCAGGAGAAGCCGGAGGAGACGAACCTGGTGATCACGAAGTGGCTAGAACGACAGGACGCCGTGTAGCGACCCGGCGGCCCCGCCCGGAAGCGCTCCGGAATCGTCCGGTCACACAAGTGGTTCTGCCGGGGCCCCGGAGTTTGCGAGACTGGGCCGGTGACCACCGCATCTCCCGCACCACGAGTCATCGCCGTCGTCGGTCCCACCGCGGCCGGCAAGTCCGATCTGGGCGTTCATCTCGCCAGGCAACTCGACGGTGAGGTCGTCAACGCCGACTCCATGCAGCTGTACCGGGGGATGGACATCGGAACGGCCAAGCTGACGACGGAGGAGCGCGCCGGCGTCCCGCACCACCTCCTGGACATCTGGGACGTCACCGAGGCCGCCAGCGTCGCCGAGTACCAGCGGCGCGCCCGGGCGGAGATCGACCGCCTGCTCGCCGCGGGCCGTACGCCGGTGCTGGTCGGAGGCTCCGGGCTGTACGTACGGGGCGCCATCGACGCCCTGAACTTCCCCGGCACCGACCCCGAGGTCCGCGCCCGGCTGGAGGACGAACTGACCCTCCGCGGCTCCGGGGCGCTGCACGCCCGGCTGGCCGCCGCCGACCCCCCGGCGGGCCGCGCGATCCTGCCCAGCAACGGCCGCCGCATCGTCAGGGCGCTGGAGGTGATCGAGATCACCGGCAAGCCGTTCACCGCCAACCTGCCCGGGCACGACGCGGTGTACGACACCCTCCAGATCGGGGTCGACGTGGCGCGCCCGGAGCTCGACGAGCGGATCACCCTGCGGGTGGACCGGATGTGGGAGGCGGGGTTCGCGGACGAGGTACGCGCCCTGGAGGGGGAGGGCCTGCGCGAAGGGCGTACGGCCTCCCGCGCCCTCGGCTACCAGCAGTTGCTGTCCGCGCTCGCGGGCGAGTGCACCGACGACGAGGCACGGGCCGAGACCGTACGCGCCACGAAGCGCTTCGCACGACGTCAGGACTCGTGGTTCCGCCGCGACTCGCGCGTGCACTGGCTGGACGGCGGCACGGAGCACCGCGAGGAACTCCCGCGGCGCGCATTGACGTTGGTCGAACGAGCGGTCACAGCCTGATCACGTGATGGCATCGGGACGCTCAGGCCGTCATTCCCGTACCCACGGGCGTGCCATCATCGAGCATCGATCGACCAGTGGAGTCCGAGTTGGGAGGGCGCGTGGCGATGGAGGCCGGCCCTCGCGACGGAGACCCCGCGGCGCGGCAGACCCAGGAGGACGCGCCGCGCCTGAGTCCCGACGGGCCCGACGAGGAGACCACCACCCCGGAGGTCGAGGTCGAGCTGCGCCCCCAGCGCAGGCTGCGGATCTGGCAGCTCGCGCCGATCGTTGTCCTGGCCGCGGTGGGGTCCCTGATGTTCGCCTTCCCGCTCGCCTTCGGTACGGGGGACGGCGGGGCGGTCGTCGCCATGCTGGGGCTCCTGATCAGCTGCTGCGCCGCCGGCTGGGGCATGATGGCGGCCCGTAAGGTCGGCCACACCTGGCCCGGACTGCCTTCCCGGGCCTCGGGGGAGCGCCCCGACTGGCGGGTCATCGCCCTGTACGTCACCGTGGGCGCGGCCGTGGTGGCCCTCGCCGTGTGGCGGGTCGCCCGCCTCCGCTGAGGCGCGTCCGCCCCGTACGCCGAGCCTCGCGGCCCTGACCTCGTACGATGGATCCCGTGAGCACCTCGCCGACGGCCTCCGCCGCACCGATCGCCTTCCTCAAGGGTCACGGGACCGAGAACGACTTCGTGATCATCCCCGACCCGGACAACGTCATCGACCTGCCCGCCCACGCCGTCGCCGCGCTCTGCGACCGGCGGGCCGGCATCGGCGGCGACGGGCTGCTGCACGTCGTCCGGTCGGCGGCCCACCCCGAGGCGCGGGACCTGGCCGGCGAGGCCGAGTGGTTCATGGACTACCGCAACGCCGACGGGTCCGTCGCCGAGATGTGCGGCAACGGCGTCCGCGTCTTCGCCCGCTACCTGCGCCGCGCCGGGCTGGCCGAGCCGGGCGATCTCGCCGTCGCCACCCGCGGCGGGGTCAAGAAGGTCCATCTCGCCAAGGGCACCGGCGCCGACGACGGCGACATCACCGTCGACATGGGCCGCGCGGCGCTCCCCGGCGGCGAGGTGACGGTCACCGTCGACGGTCGCGCCACGACCGCCCGTAACGTCAACATGGGCAACCCGCACGCCGTCACCTTCGTCGAGGACCTGGCGCTCGCGGGCACGCTCTTCGCGGCGCCCGCCGTCACCCCCGCCACCGCCTACCCGGACGGGGTCAACGTCGAGTTCGTCGTGGACCGGGGCCCGCGGCACGTCGCCATGCGCGTCCACGAGCGGGGCTCGGGGGAGACCCGCTCCTGCGGTACGGGCGCGTGCGCCGTGGCCGTCGCCGCCGCCCGCAGGGACGGCGTGGACCCCGCGGCGACCGGGGAGCCCGTCACGTACACGGTGGACCTCCCCGGCG
The DNA here is from genome assembly GCF_011694815.1 of Streptomyces liangshanensis. Taxonomy (NCBI): domain Bacteria; kingdom Bacillati; phylum Actinomycetota; class Actinomycetes; order Kitasatosporales; family Streptomycetaceae; genus Streptomyces; species Streptomyces liangshanensis. Next base: position 1,971,724 of record NZ_CP050177.1, on the reverse strand, counting down.
GCCGGCTCGTCGTCACGGAACGCCCGGACGGCGGCATCGAGATGACCGGCCCCGCCGTCATCGTGGCGGAGGGTCACCTCGAACCCACCTGGCAGGCAACGGCGTTCGGCTGACCGGCCGCCCGCGGGGGCACGGATCTTCCCCTGATGTTCGCTCGAACGAGTGATCAGTTTCACGCTGGGCGGGAGCTGGTCCGGACCACGTGGTGGGCTCGGTAGCATCAAGCACCGGCCCGGAGGGCGCTCCTGCTCCTCCACCGCCGGTCGAAGCTGCCGGAGGTGCCCCATGAGCGCAGAGGCCACCAGCCCTGGTGCCCACGGCCGCAGACGCGGCCTTCCCCGGATCGACCTGCGCAGGCTCGGCAGGGCCGCGCTGTTAGGGCCCGCCTCCCGGGGGCGGTTGTCGGACGCCATCGGCCACGTCGCCGACGCGCACCGGGCCCACCACCCCGACGCCGACCTCTCCGTGCTGCACCAGGCGTACGTCCTGGCGGAGCGTTCGCACCGCGGGCAGTTCCGCAAGAGCGGCGAGCCCTACATCACCCACCCGCTCGCCGTGACCCTGATCCTCGCCGAACTGGGCGCCGAGACCACGACGTTGACCGCGTCCCTGCTCCACGACACCGTCGAGGACACGGACGTGACGCTCGACCAGGTGCGGGCGGAGTTCGGCGACGAGGTCTGCTACCTGGTCGACGGCGTGACCAAGCTGGAGAAGGTCGACTACGGCGCGGCCGCGGAGCCCGAGACGTTCCGCAAGATGCTGGTGGCCACCGGCAACGATGTCAGGGTCATGTCGATCAAGCTGGCGGACCGGCTGCACAACATGCGCACGCTCGGCGTCATGCGCCCGGAGAAGCAGGCCAGGATCGCCAAGGTCACCCGCGACGTCCTGATCCCGCTCGCCGAACGGCTCGGCGTCCAGGCGCTCAAGACCGAGCTGGAGGACCTGGTGTTCGCGATCCTCCACCCGGAGGAGTACGCCCGCACGCGCGAGCTGATCGCCGACAACGCCACCGCCGGGGACGCGCTCGCCGCGATCTGCGAGGACGTCAGGCACGTGCTGCGGGAGGCCGACATCACCGCCGAAGTCCTCGTCAGGCCACGGCACTTCGTGTCCGTCCACCGGTCCAGGCTCAAGCGCGGCGAGCTGCGCGGCACCGACTTCGGCCGGCTGCTGGTGCTGGTCGGCGAGGACGCCGACTGCTACGCGGTGCTCGGTGAACTGCACACCTGCTTCACGCCGGTGATCTCCGAGTTCAAGGACTTCATCGCCGCGCCCAAGTTCAACCTGTACCAGTCGCTCCACACGGCGGTCGCGGGACCGGACGGGGCCGTCGCCGAAGTCCTCATCCGTACGCACCAGATGCACAGCGTCGCCGAGGCGGGCGTGGTCGCGCTCGGCAACCCGTACGCCTCCGTGGACGTCGCCGAGCCGCAGGACGGCGAGCGCGAGGACCCCACCAGGCCCGGCTGGCTCTCCCGGCTCCTGGAGTGGCAGCAGGCCGCCCCCGACCCGGACACCTTCTGGACCACCCTGCGCGCGGACCTCGCGCAGGACGGCGAGATCACGGTCTTCCGCGCCGAGGGGGGCATGCTCGGGCTGCCGGCCGGGGCGAGTTGCGTGGACGCCGCGTACGCGCAGTACGGCGAGGCCGCCCACAGCTGCCTCGGCGCGCGCGTCAACGGCCGCCTGGCGACGCTCAGTACGGTCCTGCGGGACGGCGACACCGTCCAGCTGCTCCTGTCCCACGACGCGACCTCCGGGCCCTCCCCGGAGTGGCTCGACCACGCCCGTACCCCCGCCGCCAGGATCGCGATCACCGGGTGGCTGGCCGCGCATCCGGAGAGCGTCAAGGCGCCCGCCGCGACGCCCAGGGCGCCCGCCGCGCTCACCGCCGACCGGCGCGGGGCCTCCAACGCCGTGGTGGACCTGCCGGGCGCGACCGTACGGCTCGCGGGCTGCTGCACGCCCGTACCGCCCGACGCGGTCGTCGGCTTCGCCGTACGCGGCGGCGCCGTCACCGTGCACCGGGTGGAGTGTCCGGCCGTCGCGCGGATGAAGGCGCTCGACCGGGCCCCGGTCGGGGTGAGTTGGGGCGACGCGGCCGAATGCCGCGTCACGCTCTACGCCGAGTCCTTCGGCCGACCGGGCCTGCTCGCGGACCTCACGGAGGCCATCGCCACGGCGGACGCGGCGATCGTCTCGGCGACCGTCGAGCCGCCGAGCGAACAGCGCGTACGGCACACGTACACGCTCCAACTCCCGGACGCGGCGGGGCTGCCGGGTCTCATGCGCGCGATGCGCGACGTACCGGGCGTGTACGACGTCAGCCGCGCCCAGCAGCCGGCGACGGCCTGAGGACCGGGGGGCCCGCCCGGCGGGCCCGCACCCGTTCGGGTGGGATCCGCGCGAGTCGGCCGGGTACGGCGGCCCCGCGCTGGTAGCGGTGGTCCATGCTGCTCACCTCCCGCCGGCTGCGCGCCGCCCTGCTCGCCGCCGCCTCGGCCACCCTCGTCGCCGCGACCCCGTCCGCGGCGCCGCCCACGCCCGAGGCGCTCGGCATCGGCGATCCGCTCTTCCCGACCCTGGGCAACCCCGGTTACGACGTCCTCACCTACGACCTCGACCTCACCTACGGCGGCGACAACACCAAACCGCTGGACAGCGTCACCAAGATCAACGCCGTGACGACGGAGCGGCTGGAGCGCGTCAACCTCGACTTCACCCACGGCACGGTCCGCTCGGTACGGGTCAACGGCGAGCCCGCCACCTTCGCCACCGCCGGGGAGGACCTGGTCGTCACCCCCGCGAGGCCCCTCGGCGCCGGCGCCCGGATGGCGGTCACGGTCCACCACACCAGCGACCCCCGGGGCCGGGCGGGCGGCTGGGTGCGCACCACCGACGGACTGGTGATGGCCAACCAGGCGGACGCCGGGCACCGTGTCTTCCCCGGCAACGACCACCCCGCCGACAAGGCCTACTTCACCTTCCGTATCACCGTCCCCGAGAACCTCACCGCCGTCGCCAACGGGCTGCCGGAGGAGAAGAACCGCGCGGGCGCCACCACCACCTGGACCTACCGCACCCACCACCCCATGGCCACCGAGCTGGCGCAGGTCTCCATCGGGAAGTCGGCCGTCCTGCACCGCGAAGGACCGCGCGGCCTGCCCGTACGCGACGTCGTGCCGGCCGCCGACACGGCGAAGCTGGAGCCCTGGCTCAAGAAGACCCCCGCGCAGATGCGATGGATGGAGCAGCAGGTCGGCCCGTACCCCTTCGAGACGTACGGGCTGCTGATCGCCACCGCCGAGACCGGCTTCGAGCTGGAGACACAAACCCTCTCCCTCTTCGAACGCGCCCTCTTCACCCGCCCCGAGTACGCCGCCTGGTACGTCGACGCGATCATGGTCCACGAGCTGGCCCACCAGTGGTTCGGCAACAGCGTCACCCCGCGCACCTGGTCCGACCTGTGGCTCAACGAAGGACACGCGAGCTGGTACGAGGCCCTCTACGCCGAGGAGTACGGCAAGCGGCCGCTGGAGGAGCGGATGCGCACCGCGTACGGCATGTCCGACAGCTGGCGCGCGGAGGGCGGGCCGCCCGCCGCCCCCGAGCCGCCCACACCGGGTCACCAGATCAGCCTGTTCCGGCCGGTCGTCTACGACGGCAGCGCCCTCGTGCTCTACGCGCTGCGCCAGGAGATCGGCGCGAGCGCCTTCCAGCGGCTGGAGCGGCTCTGGGTCCGGCAGCACCGGGACTCCACGGCCACCACGGCCGACTTCACCGCGCTGGCCTCGGACGTCGCGGGACGTGACCTGAGCGGCTTCTTCCGGGCCTGGCTGTACGGGAAGAAGACGCCGCCCATGCCCGGTCACCCGGAGTGGCGTACCGAGACCGTCCCCGCGAACCGGCCCGGCGGCCGGGACACCGACCCGGGGGCGGCCCCGGACACGGCACGGGAACGGCCCGTGAAACCGGAGTGACGGCCGGGCGGAAGCGTGCCACCATCAACGGGTCGGGCAGCGGGTGGCGCGGCCGGGAATCAATCCGGACCGTCACGCGTTGTGACGATCGAGGGGTACGCCGGGCCGTGAGGCCGCGGCTCCCCCCGCCTTCACTTCCCCCAGCGACGTAAGGATCCGATGACCTCCTCTTCCTCCCCTTCCCAGCACGCGCAGACCTTCGCGGACGACAGCACTGCGGACACCCGCACGGACAGCCTTCGGGCCGATGCTCTGATGGAAGAGGACGTCGCCTGGAGCCATGAGATCGACGGGGCGCGGGACGGCGAGCAGCTCGACCGCTCCGACCGCGCGGCCCTGCGCCGCGTGGCAGGCCTCTCCACCGAGCTCGAAGACGTCACCGAGGTCGAGTACCGGCAGCTGCGCCTGGAGCGCGTGGTGCTCGTCGGTGTCTGGACGTCGGGGACCGTGCGGGACTCCGAGAACTCCCTCGCGGAGCTGGCGGCGCTCGCCGAGACGGCCGGCGCGCTGGTCCTCGACGGCGTGATCCAGCGCCGCGACAAGCCCGACCCGGCCACGTACATCGGCTCGGGCAAGGCCCAGGAGCTCCGGGACATCGTCCTGGAGAGCGGGGCCGACACCGTCGTGTGCGACGGTGAGCTGAGCCCCGGCCAGCTCATCCACCTCGAAGACGTCGTCAAGGTCAAGGTCGTGGACCGTACGGCCCTGATCCTCGACATCTTCGCCCAGCACGCCAAGTCCCGTGAGGGCAAGGCGCAGGTCGCGCTGGCCCAGATGCAGTACATGCTGCCGAGGCTGCGCGGCTGGGGCCAATCGCTCTCCCGGCAGATGGGTGGCGGCGGCGGTGGCGGCATGGCCACCCGCGGCCCCGGTGAGACCAAGATCGAGACGGACCGGCGCCGGATCCGCGAGAAGATGGCGAAGATGCGCCGGGAGATCGCGGAGATGAAGACCGGCCGCGAGATCAAGCGGCAGGAGCGGCGCCGTAACAGGGTGCCGTCGGTCGCGATCGCCGGATACACGAACGCGGGCAAGTCGTCCCTGCTCAACCGCCTGACGGGCGCCGGGGTGCTGGTGGAGAACGCGTTGTTCGCCACCCTGGACCCCACCGTGCGCCGCGCCGAGACGCCGAGCGGCCGGACGTACACGCTGGCCGACACGGTCGGCTTCGTCCGGCACCTGCCGCACCACCTGGTCGAGGCGTTCCGCTCCACGATGGAGGAGGTCGGCGACTCCGACCTGATCCTGCACGTGGTGGACGGTTCGCACCCCTCCCCGGAGGAGCAGCTCGCCGCCGTGCGCGAGGTCGTCCGGGACGTCGGCGCGGTGGACGTCCGCGAGATCGTCGTGATCAACAAGGCCGACGCCGCCGATCCGCTGGTCCTCCAGCGGCTCCTGGGCGCCGAGCGGTACGCGATCGCGGTCTCGGCCCGTACGGGCCAGGGCATCGCCGAGCTGCTCGCGCTCATCGACGCCGAGCTGCCCCGGCCCGAGGTCGAGGTCGAGGTGCTCGTCCCGTACACCCTGGGCGGGCTGGTCTCGCGGGTGCACGCCGAGGGTGAGGTCCTCTCCGAGGAGCACACCCCGGAGGGCACGCTCCTCAAGGCACGCGTCCACGAGGAGCTGGCCGCGGCCCTGTCCGGGTACGTCCCGGTGCCGGTCGCGCCCTGACCGTACGGCCACGCGGACGCTCGAACGCCAAGGGCCCGTTCCCTCCTCGTGAGGGAACGGGCCCTTGGCCGTCGTGTCTGTCGGGTTAACGCACTCGCGCCGCTACTTCGCGAACTTCTCGCTGACCGCGTCGTAGATGCCCTTCGCCACGTCACCCAGGCGCGGGCCGGCCAGCCAGCCGGCCTTGACCGGGCCGATCGACGTGTTGGACACCAGCGCGGGCTTGCCGTCGGCGCCCTCGGCGACCCAGCCGCCGCCCGACGAACCACCCGTCATCGTGCAGCCGATGCGGTACATCGTCGGGTCGTCCGCCTTCAGCGACAGCCGGCCCGGCCGGTCCGCGCACCGGAACTGCTTCTGGCCCTCGAACGGCGGCGCCGCCGGGTAACCGGTGGCCGTCACGGTCGAGATGTCCGCCGTGGCCGGGGCGTCGAAGTCGACGGGCAGCGCCGCGCCGACCGTCTCCTCCAGGGAAGCGCCCGTGCCGCCCTTCTCCGGCGTCACATGGATGACCGCGAAGTCGTACGGAGCGCCCTGCCCGCCGGTGGACGAACCCTGCGCGATCCACTGGTCGGAGGTCAGCGCGCCGTCCGCCCACCACAGGCCGTGCGGGGCCTGCTTGTCGGGATCGGCCTGCAACGCGGCCTCCGACAGACCGTCGTTGTTGTACGACGGCACGAAGACCAGGTTGCGGTACCAGCCGCCCTTCTTGCCGGCGTGCACACAATGCCCCGCCGTCCAGACCAGGTTGGACTTGCCGGGGTGCGCCGGGTCCGTGACCACGGTCGCCGAGCAGACCATCGACCCCTCGGGACCGTCGAAGAACAGCTTCCCCGACGCGGGCGAACTGGCGTCGTACGGCGTGCTCACGGCCGCCGCCTCGACCGGCTGCGGCGTCGGGTCCGTCACCCCGGCGTCACCCGAGATGTCGTGGTCCGCGACCGGCTGCTCCGGGGGCTGCTGCGCGTCGCGCATCCGGTCCGGGCCCCAGAGGTCCTTGATGATCGGGTTGACGAAGTCCCGGGCCTCACGCAGCCACTTGTCCTTGTCCCAGTCCTTCCACTCGCCGTTCTTCCACTTGTCCATGTCGATCCCGCGCTCCTTGAGGCGCTCCTTGAGATCGTCAGGAATCTGGATCTTGCCGTCGGCGGGGGCGGCAGTCGCGCCGGACGAGCCGTCGGACGCGGTGTTGTCACCCGAGCCGCAGGCCGTCGCGGTGAGTGCCAGCACCGTGGCCAGGGAGACCGCCGCGAGGGCGGAGGACATCCCGCGCCCCGGGCGCCTTCCCCTGCGGACGGCGGACATCGGGCGGATGGGTCGCATGCGTGAATCCCCCAGGGACTTAGGAGTTGTGCCGAGCTGTAGGAACCGACGGCGCGCCAGGTCACGGTCCTGGGGCGCGCCCTCCCACTATGCCGTTGCCGATGGGGACGGCGAACGGCAGGGGCGTGGTTCCGCGGCCAAGGTTCTTCCCGCGGGCCCGTGATCCGGGGCATTCCCCGTCGTTGACATGTGCGGGGGGACACGTACGCCGTCCGCCGCCGGGTTCCGGCCGGTGAGCGCCGTACCGACACACAACCGACCTGTGACTGCGGGAGGACCATCAGCCGTGGCCGTGACCGAACCAGCTCCGGCGGCACCGACCGTCGCACACGAGGGCATTCTGCGGCGCCAGGCGCTGCGTGAATCGGCGGCTCGTACGTACGCGAGGTCGCTGCCCATCGTTCCCGTGCGCGCCCGGGGCCTGACCATCGAAGGCGCCGACGGCAGACGGTACTTGGACTGTCTGTCCGGCGCGGGCACCCTGGCCCTCGGGCACAACCACCCGGTGGTCCTCGACGCGATCAGGAAGGTCCTCGACTCGGGCGCCCCGCTGCACGTCCTCGACCTCGCCACCCCCGTCAAGGACGCCTTCACCACGGAGCTGTTCGCCACGCTGCCCCCGCGGTTCGCCCGCCACGCGCGGGTGCAGTTCTGCGGTCCCGCCGGCACGGACGCCGTCGAGGCCGCGCTCACCCTCGTCCGTACCGCCACCGGCCGCTCGGGCCTCCTCTCCTTCACCGGGGCCTACCACGGGATGACGGCCGGCGCCCTCGCGGCGTCCGGCGGGGCCCCCGACGTACGGGTCACCCGGCTTCCCTACCCGTACGACTACCGCTGCCCGTTCGGCATCGGCGGGGAGCGCGGCGCCGAACTCGCCGCCCGCTGGACCGAGAACCTCCTCGACGACCCCAAGGGCGGGGTGCCCGCGCCCGCCGCGATGATCCTCGAACCGGTCCAGGGCGAGGGCGGGGTGATCCCCGCGCCGGACGCCTGGCTGCGCAGGATGCGTGAGATCACCACGGCCCGCTCCATCCCGCTCATCGCGGACGAGGTACAGACAGGAGTCGGGCGGACCGGTACCTTCTGGGCCGTGGAGCACAGCGGAATCACCCCTGACGTCATGGTTCTCTCCAAGGCGATCGGTGGCTCCCTCCCGCTGGCGGTGATCGTCTACCACGAGGATCTCGACTGCTGGCAGCCCGGCGCCCACGCGGGGACCTTCCGCGGCAACCAACTCGCCATGGCGGCGGGCGCCGCCACCCTCGCGTACGTACGGGAGAACCGTCTCGCCGAGCGCGCCGCCCTCCTCGGTGCCCGCATGCTGGGACAGCTCCAGGGACTCGCCGCGAACCACCCCTGCATCGGGGACGTGCGCGGCCGGGGCCTCATGATCGGGGTGGAGTTGGTCTCTCCCGAGGCCGACGCCCCGGCTCCGCCGGACCCCGTCCTCGCCAGGGCGGTCCAGCAGGAGTGCCTCCGGCGCGGGCTCATCGTCGAGCTCGGCGGCCGGCAGTCCGCCGTCGTCCGTCTGCTCCCGCCCCTCACCCTCACCGACGAACAGGCCGCCGCCGTCCTCGACCGGTTCGCCGACGCCCTGGCCGCAGCCGAGCGCGGAGCGCTCCTCCGGACAGAATCCGGTCCGTCGCACTGACCCCGGACCCCATCACAAGGAAGCCCCCACTCGTGAACCCCACCGCACCCGATGCGCCCGAGGCCGACGGCCGTTCCTCCGCCGAGGCCCCCCTCACCGTCGAGTCGCCGACGGTGCCGCGGCAAACGGTCGCGAGCCCCGCCGAGACGCGCCCGCCGACCGCCGCGTCGACCGGCGACCGGTCAGGACCCGCGAACCGGCCGGGACCTGCGGACCGGCCGGGCCACGCGGACCACCCCGACCACCTGGACCACCCCGACCCGCAGAAGGCGGCCGACGCGGCGGCCGTCGAGAACCTGCTGCGCTGCTGGGTACGGGAGAACAACCTCGCCCGCCCCGAGGGCGACGTACTGCGCGTCCCGCTCCACGTCAGCGGCACCGCCCTGCTCGTACCCGTCCGGTACTGGTCCGCCACGGGCTGGCACCGCTTCGGGATGCCGTTCCTGGAGAGTGCCCCCGGCGACGCCCCAGCCGTCGAGGCCGTCACCCTCGCCGCCCTCCTCGGCCGCGAGTCCGGCCGCTTCCAGGGCGCCGACCTCGTCGGCCGGGTCGCCGACTCCGTACGCCACACCGCCGCGTTCGTCACCGACCGGCGCCGCCGCCCCGGCGCGGCCGTCGGCGCCGACCTGTTCCTCACCGCCGAGCAGTCCCTCGTCCTCGGCCACCCCCTGCACCCCACCCCCAAGAGCCGCGAAGGCCTCTCCGAGGCCGAAGCCCGCCTCTACTCACCGGAGTTGCGCGGCTCCTTCCTGCTCCACTGGATGGCCGTCGACCGGTCCGTCCTCGCCACCGACTCCGCCTGGACCGAACAGGGCCGCGTGGTCCCCGCCGGACAGCTCACCGCCCGCCTCCTCGGCGACCTCCCCCTGCCCGACCACACCGTCCCGCTGCCCCTCCACCCCTGGCAGGCAAGAGATCTGAGGCACCGTCAGGAGGTCGCAGACCTCTTCGACGCCGGACTCCTCCACGACCTCGGGGCACAGGGCGACTCCTGGCACCCCACCTCCTCGATCCGCACCGTGCACCGGCCGGGCGCCCCCGCCATGCTCAAGCTCTCCCTCGGCCTGCGCATCACCAACTCCCGCCGGGAGAACCTCCGCAAGGAACTCCACCGCGGCGTCGAGGTCCACCGCCTCCTGCGCGGCGGACTCGGCAAGGAGTGGCAGGCCGCCCACCCCTCCTTCGACATCGTCCGCGACCCCGCCTGGCTCGCCGTCGACACCCCGGACGGACACCCCGTCACCGGACTCGACGTCATGCTCCGCCACAACCCGTTCCGCCCCGGCGACGACGCCGTCTGCATCGCCGCGCTGACCGCCCCCCGGCCCTACCCGGGAACGCCGGGCACCCACTCCCGGCTGGCCGCGACCGTCGCCGCGCTCGCCGCCCGTACCGGCCGCTCCACCGCCGCCGTGTCGGCCGAGTGGTTCCTGCGCTACCTGGACCACGTCGTACGCCCGGTGCTCTGGCTCGACGGCACCGCGGGCATCGCCCTGGAGGCCCACCAGCAGAACACCCTGGTGCTCCTCGACGCCGACGGCTGGCCGGCCGGCGGGCGCTACCGCGACAACCAGGGCTACTACTTCCGCGAGTCCCACCGCGCCGCCCTGGAACGCCGCCTCCCCGGCATCGGGGCGGCCAGCGACACGTTCGTCTCCGACGCGGTCACCGACGAGCGCTTCGCCTACTACCTCGGCATCAACAACGTCCTCGGCCTCATCGGCGCGTTCGGGGCGCAGGGGCTCGCCGACGAGCGGGTGCTGCTCGCCGCCCTCCGGCAGTTCCTCGCCGGGGCCGCGGCGCTCGGCTCACCGCTGCCCGCGCTGCTCCTGGAGGCGCCCACCCTGCGCTGCAAGGCCAACCTGCTCACCCGGCTGCACGGCCTCGACGAGCTGGTGGGACCGGTCGACACCCAGTCCGTCTACGTCACGATCACCAACCCCCTTCGCCGCTGAAGGAACACCTCCCTGTCCGAACTGCCGAGAGGAGAGCGCCACTGTGCCTCCCACCGATGCGAGCGCCGAGGACACCCTCGATCTGCGGCTCACCGACGAGCTGATCGCGCTGTTCGCGGAAGGCGACCCGGCCGCCGGGCTCCCGACGGGCGGCTCCCCGCCGCCCGGCGGCGGCCCCGACGGGCGGCTCCTCGATTCCCCGGCGCAGTGGGGACCCGTCACCACCTCCGCCGGTGTCTTCCAGCTCGTCCCCGTCCGCGTCGAGCGGGACCTTGCCCTGATCAGCCGGTGGATGAACGATCCGGCAGTCGCCGCGTTCTGGGAGCTGGCGGGACCCGAGTCCGTGACCGCCGACCACCTGCGGCCACAACTGCACGGGGACGGGCGCAGCGCCCCCTGCCTCGGTGTGCTCGGCGGGATCCCGATGAGCTACTGGGAGATCTACCGGGCCGATCTCGACCCGCTCGCGCGTCACTACCCGGCCCGCCCGCACGACACCGGGATCCACCTCCTCCTGGGGGGCGTCGCCGACCGGGGCCGGGGCGTCGGCACCGCCCTGCTCAGGGCCGTCGCGGACCTCGTGCTCGACCACCGGCCCCGCTGCGGGCGGGTCGTCGCCGAACCGGACCTGCGCAACACGCCGTCCGTCTCGGCGTTCCTCAGCGCCGGGTTCCGCTTCGGCGCGGAGATCGACCTCCCCGACAAGAGAGCCGCCCTGATGGTCCGCGACCGCGCGCTCCGCGACCTGCTCTGAGGGCGCAGCCGCCTTGAACCGCGGCGCTCGACGCGCACGCAGCTCCACCGACACATCGCCCGACCGGCACCGCGTAACGACCGCACCGCACCGCCCGCCCGCCCGACGAACACCGGGTAACGACCGCACCGCACCGCTCCATCCCTTCCGGCCCGCCTCCCGAGGAGCCCCCGTGCCCCAGTCCTCCGTCACCCACGACTCCACCCACGGCTCCCCGCACGACGCGGCGCGCGACGCGGCCCAGGAGCCGGCCGGCGACGCGACCGGCGCCCCGTCCCGTACCGCCGCCGACGCCCCCGGCGACCTGTTCTCCCCACCCGGGCTGACCGCCCGGGCGTGGGACCGCGCGGGCGCCCGCCTCCTCGCCAAGATGCTCGGGGAGTTCGCGTACGAGGAGATCATCGAACCGCGGCCCGGCGAGGACGACGGCCTCTACACCCTCACCCTCGACGCCGGCGGGACACTCGCCTTCCGCGCCACCCGCGGCTCGTACGGCAGCTGGCGCGTCGACGCGGGGACCGTCACCTCCGAGGGCCGGCCCTTCACGGACCCCCTGCGCTTCCTGATGCTCGCCCGCGGCGTCCTCGCCCTCGACGGCGCGACCCTCGGCCACCTCGTCCGCGAGCTCTCCACCACCCTCGCCGCCGACGTCCGGCTCGACCACACCGCCCTGAGCGCCGACCGCCTCGCCGACCTCGGCTACGCGGAGCTCGAAGGACACCAGACCGGCCACCCGTGGATCGTCCTCAACAAGGGCAGGATCGGCTTCTCCGCCCCCGACGCGGCCCGCTGGGCCCCCGAGGCCCGCACAGCCGCCGCGCTCCCGTGGATCGCCGTCAGCACCTCGCTCGCCACGTACAGCGGTGTCCCCGCCCTCCGCACCCCCGACCTGCTGTACGCCCTCGAACTCGACGCGGCCGTCCGCGAGCGCTACGACCGGGTCCTGCGCGACCGGGGCCTCGACCCCGCCGCGTACCTCTACCTGCCCGTCCACCCCTGGCAGTGGGACGAGGTGCTCCTCCCGCTGTACACCGCGGAGATAGCCCGGGGAGCCGTCGTGCCCCTCCCCTCCGACGGTGACCTCAGACTCCCGCAGCAGTCCGTCAGAACCTTCCTGAACGTCGACCGGCCCGACCGGCACACCGTCAAACTGCCGCTGTCCGTCCTCAACACCCTGGTCTGGCGCGGCCTCCCCACCGAACGCACCCTCGCCGCCCCCGCCGTCACCGCCTGGGTCCACGGACTGCGCGACGCTGACCCCTTCCTGCGCGACGAGTGCGGGGTGATCCTCCTCGGCGAGGTGGCGTCCGTGGCCGTCGAGCACCCGCTGTACGACCACCTCCCCGAGGTCCCGTACCAGTACAAGGAACTGCTCGGCGCGATCTGGCGCGAACCCCTCCAGGCCCGGCTGGCCCCCGGCGAGCGCGCCCGCACCCTCGCCTCGCTGCTCCAGACCGACCCGGCGGGCCGGGCCCTCACCGCCGAACTCGTCGCCCGGTCGGGACTGGCCCCCGCCGTCTGGCTCGAACGGCTCTTCGCCGCCCTGCTGCCGCCCCTGCTGCACTTCCTCTACCGGTACGGGACGGTCTTCTCCCCGCACGGCGAGAACGCCATCGTCGTCTTCGACGACCAGGACGCGCCGGTACGGCTCGCGATCAAGGACTTCGTCGACGACGTGAACGTCAGCGCCCTGCCGCTGCCCGAGCACGACACGATGCCCCGCGAGGTGAAGGACGTCCTTCTCACCGAAGAGCCGGGCTTCCTGGTGCAGTTCATCCATTCAGGGCTCTTCGTCGGTGTGTTCCGCTATCTGGCACCGCTCTGCGAAGATCAACTGGGCGTGTCCGAGGCCGAGTTCTGGTCACTCGTACGGGCCGAGATCGACCGGCACCAGGACCGCTTCCCGGAACTCCGCGAGCGTTTCGAGACGTTCGACCTGCTCACACCGCGCATCGCCCGGCTGTGCCTGAACCGCAACCGCCTCCATCTCGACGGGTACCGCGACCGGGCGCAGCGCCCGCACGCCGCTGTGCACGGTACGGTTCCCAACCCGCTCGCCTCCCGGGGGAGCGGCGGGTGAACGCCGTTGTCAGTGGTGCACCGTAGGGTGGTCGGGCTATGACGAAGCCAACACTCCCCGAGCTCCTCCATGCCGCCGTGACCTCGGTCGGCGGCGTGGAACGGCCAGGCCAGGTCACCATGGCCGAGGCCGTCGCCGAAGCCATCGACGCCCCGTCCCACCTCCTCGTGCAGGCCGGCACCGGCACCGGAAAGTCCCTCGGCTATCTGGTGCCCGCCCTCGCGCACGGAGAGCGCGTCGTGGTGGCCACGGCGACGCTGGCGCTGCAACGCCAGCTCGTGGAGCGCGACCTTCCGCGTACGGTCGACGCGCTGCAACCGCTGCTGCGGCGCCGGCCCGAGTTCGCCATGCTCAAGGGCCGCTCCAACTACCTCTGCCTGCACCGCCTCCGCGAGGGGATGCCGCAGGAGGAGGACGACGGGCTGTTCGACCAGTTCGAGGCGGCGGCGCCGACCAGCAAGCTGGGCCAGGACCTGCTCCGGATGCGGGACTGGGCCGACGAGACGGAGACGGGGGACCGCGACGACCTCACGCCCGGGGTCTCCGACCGGGCCTGGGCCCAGATCTCCGTCTCGTCGCGGGAGTGCCTGGGGGCGACGAAGTGCGCGTACGGCGCCGAGTGCTTCGCGGAGCTGGCCCGGGAGCGCGCCAAGCTCGCCGAGGTCGTCGTCACGAACCACGCGCTGCTCGCGATCGACGCGATCGAGGGCGCGCCGGTCCTTCCGCAGCACGAGGTGCTGATCGTGGACGAGGCCCATGAGCTGGTCTCGCGGGTCACCGGGGTCGCCACCGGCGAGCTGACCCCCGGCCAGGTCAACCGCGCGGTGCGGCGCGCGGCGCGGCTCGTGAACGAGAAGGTGGCCGACGAGCTCCAGACGGCGGCCGAGGGCTTCGAGCGGCTGATGGAGCTGGCCCTGCCGGGCCGCCTGGAGGAGATCCCCGAGGATCTCGGTTACGCGCTGATGGCGCTGCGTGACGCGGCGCGTACGGTCATCTCGGCGCTGGGCTCGACCCGCGACAAGTCCGTGCAGGACGAGGATGTCGTACGGAAACAGGCTCTCGCGGCCGTCGAGGGCGTCCACGGGGTGGCGGAGCGGATCGCCAACGGGTCGGAGTGGGACGTCGTCTGGTACGAACGCCACGACCGGTTCGGCGCCTCCCTGAGGGTCGCGCCGCTGTCCGTGTCGGGGCTGCTGCGGGAGAAGCTCTTCGCCGACCGCTCGGTGGTCCTGACCTCCGCGACGCTCAAGCTGGGCGGGGACTTCAACGGGGTGGGCGCCTCGCTGGGGCTGGCCCCCGAGGGCACGGGGGGCGACGACGTCCCGCAGTGGAAGGGCCTCGACGTGGGCTCGCCGTTCGACTACCCGAAGCAGGGGATCCTGTACGTCGCCCGGCACCTGGCCACCCCGGGCCGGGAGGGCTCGCGCGGCGACATGATGGACGAGCTGGCGGAGCTGGTGGAGGCGGCCGGGGGGCGCACGCTCGGGCTGTTCTCCTCGATGCGGGCCGCGCAGGCGGCGGCGGAGGAGCTGCGGGTCCGGCTGGACGTGCCGATCCTGCTCCAGGGCGAGGAGACGCTCGGCGAGCTGATCAAGGCGTACGCGGCGGATCCCCGGACCTGCCTGTTCGGCACGCTCTCGCTGTGGCAGGGCGTCGACGTGCCGGGGCCCAGCTCCCAGCTCGTGGTGATGGACCGCATCCCGTTCCCGCGGCCGGACGACCCGCTGATGAGCGCGCGCCAGAAGGCGGTGGAGGAGGCGGGCGGCAACGGCTTCATGGCGGTGGCCGCGACGCACGCGGCGCTGCTGATGGCCCAGGGCGCGGGCCGGCTGGTCCGGGCGACGGGGGACCGGGGTGTGGTGGCGGTCCTGGACCCCCGGCTGGCCACGGCGCGGTACGGCAGCTTCCTGCGGGCGTCCCTGCCGGCGTTCTGGTACACCACGGACGGCGGCCAGGCCCGGCGCTCCCTGGCGGCGATCGACGCGAAGGCGAAGGCGGACGGACTGTGACCGGTCCGGGCGCCCGCTGAGGAGGTCAGGAACGAGAACGGGGCCCCTGGGACCGACGTACGGTCCCGAGGCCCCGTTCGGAGCGTGTGGTGGCTGCCTCACACCCGGCGCAGCACCGCGACCACCTTGCCGAGGATCGTGGCCTCGTCGCCGGGGATCGGCTGGTACGCCGCGTTGTGCGGGAGGAGCCACACGTGGCCGTCCTCGCGCCGGAAGCGCTTGACGGTGGCCTCGCCGTCGAGCATCGCGGCCACGATGTCGCCGTTCTCCGCGACCGGCTGGCGGCGGACCGTCACCCAGTCGCCGTCGCAGATCGCGGCCTCGATCATCGAGTCACCGACGACCTTCAGCACGAACAGCTCGCCGTCCCCGACCAGTTGACGGGGCAGCGGGAAGACGTCCTCGACGGACTCCTCCGCGAGGATCGGACCGCCGGCCGCGATCCGGCCGACCAGCGGGACGTACGACGCGGCGGGCTTGCCGGTCGTGTCCGTCTGCTGGGTGCTCGGCTGGTCGGAGCCCCTGACCTCGTACGCCCGCGGGCGGTGCGGGTCCCTGCGCAGGAACCCCTTCCGCTCCAGCGCCATCAGCTGATGGGCCACCGACGACGTGCTGGAGAGCCCGACCGCCTGGCCGATCTCCCGCATCGACGGGGGGTACCCGCGCCGCTGGACGGAGTCCCTGATGACCTCGATGACCCGCCGCTGCCGGTCGGTGAGACCGGAGCTGTCCGCCCTGATTCCTGGAGGCCTGCCGGGCAGTGACCGGTTGGGCTTGGGCCCCTCCGGGTTCGTGACTGCGTCATTCATTGCATGCACCGGCTCGAGTCGGCTCTGGGAGCGGTCCTGGGCAGTGATGGTGGCACTGTCTGCGGTGGTGGTCACGTCGGCCCCTCTCGAAATGTTCTCCCTAGCTGGACAACGGTAGTTGCTTTCGAAAGGTTGCGCCAAACACACGTTCGAGTGAAAAACCGATGAGTGCCTTACGTGTGCGACTTACCAGGTGTATAGCCCGTTCTGAACGGGCCGTTCCGCAGGCGGTCCCGCGCCGCATTCTTCCACCGGCCGGGCCGGAATCCGGGCCGCCGCGCCCTTCCCGTACTCTCGTGGCCGATCCCCGGGCGACACGGGGGACACGCTGGGGCCTAAGATGCGGAAAACCCCAGATCTAGTGGTTGGATTGTTCCAGCCACCCAGAACTAGTGGTCCCGGTGCTCGTGGCCGGGAAGCATCGCCTATGCTGGGGGTTGCTTCGAGGGGCCCGTTCCGGGCCACTACGGTGCTGTTCAGTCACGCTGCGAAGGAGGGATGGGAGCCATGCACTGTCCCTTCTGCCGGCACCCCGACAGCCGGGTCGTCGACAGCCGCACCACCGACGACGGGACGTCGATCCGCCGCCGCCGTCAGTGCCCCGACTGCTCGCGCCGTTTCACGACGGTCGAGACCGCCTCATTGATGGTGATCAAGCGCAGCGGCGTGACCGAACCCTTCAGCCGTACCAAGGTCATCTCCGGCGTCCGCAAGGCGTGCCAGGGACGACCCGTCACCGAGGACGCCCTCGCCAAGCTCGGCCAGCGGGTCGAGGAGGCGGTGCGCGCCACCGGGAGCGCCGAGCTGACCACCCACGACGTGGGGCTGGCCATACTCGGCCCGTTGCAGGAACTCGACCTCGTCGCGTACCTGCGCTTCGCATCCGTGTACCGGGCGTTCAATTCGCTCGAAGACTTCGAGGCCGCCGTCGCGGAGCTGCGTGAGCGGCCTCTCTCGGAGGAAAGCGGGACCGGCGACACCTTCGAAGGCCCCGTCCCCGCCACCGTCACCGACTGACCGACCGAGTCCCGGCCCCCTGGGCCTGCCCTCGACCGTCGTGCCGGCCGCTTCGTGACGACACAGGCTTGCCCCGGGCGCGACCGACCGCGCCCGAGGCATCACATACACATGTGCCACGGGAAGAACATGGCACTTCAGTGCGTTTTGTACGTAGGAGGCGGCATGACAGAGACGACGAGCGGACCCGCGCGAGGCACCCGCACCAAGGGAACGAAGGCCGGCAAGGGACTCCGTATCGAGCGCATCCATACCTCCCCCGGCGTGCATCCGTACGACGAGGTCCAGTGGGAGCGCCGTGACGTCGTGATGACGAACTGGCGCGACGGCTCGGTCAACTTCGAGCAGCGTGGCGTGGAGTTCCCCGACTTCTGGACGCTGAACGCGGTCAACATCGTCACCAGCAAGTACTTCCGGGGCGCCCTCGGCACCCCGCAGCGCGAGACCGGCCTCCGGCAGCTGATCGACCGGATCGTGAAGACGTACCGCAAGGCGGGCGAGGACTACCACTACTTCGCCACGCCCGACGACGCCGAGATCTTCGAACACGAGCTGGCGTACGCCCTCCTGCACCAGGTCTTCAGCTTCAACTCCCCGGTGTGGTTCAACGTCGGCACGCCCCAGCCGCAGCAGGTCTCCGCGTGCTTCATCCTCTCCGTGGACGACTCGATGGACTCGATCCTCGACTGGTACAAGGAGGAGGGGATGATCTTCAAGGGCGGCTCGGGCGCCGGCCTGAACCTCTCCCGGATCCGCTCCTCCAAGGAACTGCTCTCCTCCGGCGGCAACGCCTCGGGGCCGGTCTCCTTCATGCGGGGCGCCGACGCCTCCGCCGGAACGATCAAGTCCGGTGGCGCCACCCGCCGGGCGGCCAAGATGGTCATCCTCGACGTCGACCACCCCGACATCGAGGACTTCATCGAGACCAAGGTCAAGGAGGAGGAGAAGATCCGCGCCCTGCGCGACGCGGGCTTCGACATGGACCTGGGCGGCGACGACATCACGTCCGTCCAGTACCAGAACGCCAACAACAGCGTCCGTGTCAACGACGACTTCATGAAGGCCGTCGAGGCCGGCGGGAAGTTCGGGCTGCGCGCCCGGATGACCGGCGAGGTCATCGAAGAGGTCGAGGCCAAGTCCCTCTTCCGCAAGATGGCGGAGGCCGCGTGGGCGTGCGCCGACCCGGGCATCCAGTACGACGACACGATCAACCGCTGGCACACCTGCCCCGAGTCCGGCCGGATCAACGGCTCGAACCCGTGCAGTGAGTACATGCACCTGGACAACACGTCCTGCAACCTCGCCTCGTTGAACCTGATGAAGTTCCTCAAGGACGACGGCAAGGGCCACCAGTCCTTCGAGTCCGAGCGCTTCGCCAAGGTCGTCGAGCTGGTCATCACCGCGATGGACATCTCCATCTGCTTCGCGGACTTCCCGACGCAGAAGATCGGCGAGAACACCCGCGCCTTCCGCCAGCTCGGCATCGGGTACGCCAACCTGGGCGCCCTGCTCATGGCGACGGGCCACGCGTACGACTCCGACGGCGGCCGCTCGCTGGCCGGCGCCATCACCTCGCTGATGACCGGCACCTCGTACCGCCGCTCCGCGGAACTGGCCGCGGTGGTCGGCCCGTACGACGGCTTCGCCCGCAACGCCGAGCCGCACAAGCGCGTCATGAGGCAGCACGCCGACGCCAACGGCACGGCCGTGCGCTTCGACGACCTGGACACCCCGATCTGGGCCGCCGCCACGGAGGCCTGGCAGGACGTCCTGCGCCTCGGCGAGAAGAACGGCTTCCGCAACGCGCAGGCCTCGGTCATCGCCCCGACCGGCACCATCGGTCTCGCGATGTCCTGCGACACGACGGGCCTGGAGCCCGACCTGGCGCTGGTCAAGTTCAAGAAGCTCGTCGGCGGCGGCTCGATGCAGATCGTCAACGGCACCGTGCCGCAGGCGCTGCGCCGGCTCGGCTACCAGACGGAGCAGATCGAGGCCGTCGTCGCCCACATCGCCGAGAACGGCGTCGTCGTCGGCGCCCCGGGTCTCAAGACCGAGCACTACGAGGTCTTCGACTGCGCGATGGGTGAGCGGTCCATCTCCGCGATGGGCCACGTGCGGATGATGGCGGCGATCCAGCCGTGGATCTCCGGCGCGCTGTCCAAGACGGTCAACCTCCCCGAGACGGCGACCGTCGAGGACGTCGAGGAGGTCTACTTCGAGGCGTGGAAGATGGGCGTCAAGGCGCTCGCGATCTACCGCGACAACTGCAAGGTCGGCCAGCCCCTCTCGGCGAAGAAGAAGGACGAGAAGGTCGCGGAGCAGGCCGAGGAGACCATCCGCACCGCGGTGGAGAAGGTCATCGAGTACCGCCCCGTCCGCAAGCGCCTGCCCAAGGGCCGCCCGGGTCTCACCACCTCCTTCACGGTGGGTGGCGCCGAGGGGTACATGACCGCCAACTCCTACCCGGACGACGGGCTCGGCGAGGTCTTCCTCAAGATGTCCAAGCAGGGCTCGACCCTCGCGGGCATGATGGACGCCTTCTCCATCGCGGTCTCGGTGGGGTTGCAGTACGGCGTCCCGCTGGAGACGTACGTGTCCAAGTTCACCAACATGCGCTTCGAGCCGGCCGGCATGACGGACGACCCGGACGTGCGGATGGCGCAGTCGATCGTCGACTACATCTTCCGCCGCCTCGCCCTGGACTTCCTGCCGTTCGAGACCCGCTCGGCGCTGGGGATCCACTCGGCGGACGAGCGCCAGCGTCACCTGGACACGGGGTCGTACGTGCCGTCCCTGGACGACGACGCCATGGACACCGAGTCCCTGGCGCAGTCGGCCCCCCGCCAGACGACCCAGGCCTCCGCTCCCGCCCCGAAGCCCGCGGCGGCCCCGGCCCCCGCGAGCGTGACGGCCGTACCGTCCCCCAAGGAGGTCCACACCTCGGCCGAACTGGTCGAGATGCAGCTCGGCATCAGCGCCGACGCCCCGCTCTGCTTCTCCTGCGGCACCAAGATGCAGCGGGCGGGCTCCTGCTACATCTGCGAGGGCTGCGGCTCGACGAGCGGATGCAGCTGACCCCGGCCCCGGCCGCTTCCGGGCGGCCGGGCCGGTAGGTGATCCACGCGTGGGACGGTGAGGGCGGTGAGGCCGGGGACGGCTTCACCGCCCTTCGCGCGTGACGGCCGCGGAGCGGGGTGGGTCAGCGGGTGCCCATGACGGAGGCGAAGTGGGCCGGGTCCGCGTCGAAGCCCCGGACGGACGGGCGGAACTCCCAGGCGCCGGACGGGGCGCGGACACACTCCGCGACCGTCGCCGCCGTGGAGTCCTGGACGTCCGCGAACGCGTACTCCAGCAACTCCGTGTAGCCCTCCGCGAAGCGGATCTCGGGCGTGGCTATGTCGGCGAACGTACGGCGCCGGTCGCGCTGCTGGATGGCCACGCCGACGACGACCCGCGCGAAGGACGCGTTGAGCCGGTCCAGCTCCAGGGTCATCTCCTCGTCCGTCCCGAAGCCCTGGCCCGTGCGGCTGTCGCGGTTCAGCGTGATCGTGCCGTCGGGGGAGCGACTGCCGAAGTGGACCAGGTAGACCGGCTTGCCGGTCGGGTCGCCCGCCGCGAACGTCGCCGCCACCAGGTCGAGGTCGTGGTCCGGCTCGCCGAGGCGGCTCGGGTTCCACTTGAGTGTCACCTCGACCTTCGACACCCCTTTGTTGAGACTGCTCACGTGTTGTCCCCCTCGTCCGGACCCGGCCGCGGATCCCCGGGCCTTGTGCGCAAGGCTAGACCGGCCCACCGACAACACGGGGCCGCATACGGCCAGTTGACGCCACGTTGGCCGGTACTCGCCAGCCACGGACCGGTCAGTGCGGGATACGCACCGGCGGCCGCGTGACGACCTCCTCGCGGAACAGCTCGATCGCGCTGCTCACCTGCCGCATGAGGTGGGTGTCCTCGATCCGGTCGAGGTACAGACAGCGCCGGGCGAGGCCCTCCAGCTCGAAGGCGAAGCAGAGCGACATCAGCGGATTCACGAACAGCTCGCTGTTCCGGGTGCGCTCCGTGAACCGCACATCCCCGAAGTCGCCCCGTACCGCCGCCGCTATCGACCCGTTGACGATGCTCGGACGGTCCGGGGTGTGGTGCTGCGCGTGGGCCACCGCGTCGACGAAGAGCGCGCCCTCCTTGGACGCGCGCGGGATCGAGAACGCGCCCAGGTAGGCGCCGTCGCGCTCCAGCGCGGCGATGTTCTCCAGCACCAGCCCGTGGCTCACCCCGTGGTACGCGTCGACGCCGAAGCCGACCGACACCACCAGCCGGTCGGGCCCGCCGATCCCGGCCAGCGCGGCGACGCTCGTCAGGTCCTCCTCGGGCGTGCCGAGCCCCGACTCGTCGCCGCGCATCAGGATGTCCGTACCCCCGTCCACCAGCACGACCGCGTCGATGTCGTACGCCTCGATCACCGCGCGGTAGGCGGCCCGCAGCGGCTGGACCCCGACCCGCGCGAACGCGTGCACGGTGCCCGGGTACCCGTGGAGGTCCAGCCAGCGCGCGAGCGTGCGCTCCGGGAAGTACGTCTGGTGCGGGGCCGTCCCCGCGGTGACGACGGCGACGTCCGGGGCGAGCCAGGCGTCGAGCGGGAGCCCTTCGATCGCGCTGAACGTCAGGTTCGCGAGATGGACCTCCTTGCCCTGGTGCAGGAGGGACAGCGCGAGGGGCAGGCCCGCGCAGATGTCGAATCCGCCGCCCGCGCCCGCGACGAGGACACGTTCCGCGGGCTCCAGGCGTGCGAACAGTTCGGGGGTGTGCAGTGCCGTCATGGCGGTCATTCTGGGGGGTGGGTGGAGGGGTGGGGGAGTATCCCCGGTGCTTCGGGAAAGTGACCGGCGACACGCCGCGCCCCGTACGATGGCGCGGTGCTGGTCAAGTGGACCCGTTGCACCGTGATCGACCGTAGAGGGTACGAACGCGGACAGCGGAAATGGGCGGGGTTGCTCGGTGAGCCGGGGTTCCGGGGGCAGGGCGGGGGATGGAGCAGGGTGCGGCCCGGGGTGGCCCATGTCTTCTCGTTCTGGGAGAGCAGGCCGTTCTACGACTCCTTCATGGCACGCTCGCACGACCGGCTGGCCGCCGCGCAGTCGGGGACGTACAAGGACACGCAGACCAAACTGTTCGATCACCGGTTCGACGTGAAGACCGGCTTCGAGCCGCGGTTCACCGACGCCGACGTGGTGCGGGTCGCGCACTGCAAGGTCCACGAGGAGCGGGTCGAGCACTTCGCGCTGATGCAGGAGAAGGTGTGGAACCCCGCCATGGCCGGGTCCCCCGGCATGCTGAGGGGACTCTTCGGCGAGGCGCCCGGCAACGAGTTCATCGTCCTGTCGATGTGGCACTCCGCCGCCGAGCACGGCAAGTACCGGGCGGAACGGATCGAGCGCCTGACGCTGCGCGCGCAGACGGCGGCCGACGTGGCGGCCCTCGCGGGGGACATCGTCGCGCTGGAACCGTCCTGGACGGTGTAGGGCGGTACGGAAAGACCTCCCCGCCTGTCGGGCGGATCCGGACCGATCTAGGGTCGTGACATGGCACGACCGCGGCGCATCGTTCTGGTCCGGCACGGCGAGTCGGAGGGCAACGCCGACGACACCGTGTACGAACGCGAGCCCGACCATGCCCTGAAGCTCACCGAGAGGGGCCGCCGGCAGGCCGAGGAGACCGGCGCCGAGCTGCGGGAGCTGTTCGGGCAGGAGCAGGTCAGCGTGTACGTGTCGCCGTACCGCAGGGCCCACGAGACCCTCCGCGCCTTCTCCCTCGACCCGGACCTGGTGCGCGTACGGGAGGAGCCCCGGCTGCGCGAGCAGGACTGGGGGAACTGGCAGGACCGGGACGACGTACGCCTCCAGAAGGCGTACCGCGACGCGTACGGGCACTTCTTCTACCGCTTCGCTCAAGGCGAGTCGGGCGCCGACGTGTACGACCGGGTCGGCGCGTTCCTGGAGAGCCTCTACCGCAGCTTCGAGGCGCCCGACTCGCCGTCGAACGTCCTGCTGGTGACGCACGGGCTGACCATGCGGCTGTTCTGCATGCGGTGGTTCCACTGGTCGGTCGCGGAGTTCGAGTCCCTCTCCAACCCCGACAACGCGGAGACCAGGACCCTGCTCCTGGGGGAGGACGGGCGGTACGTCCTGGACCGGCCCTTCGCGCACTGGCGGACCCCGGAGCCGTACGGAAGCATCAGGTAACCGACGGTATTCACCCGGTAGAGTGCCTCGCGATGACCGTTGATCCCACTTCTTCCCCCGACTCCTCCTCCGACCGTCCCTCCGACCGCCCGTCGCCGCTCTCCCCGGACGACGCGGCCCACGGCGATCGCTTCGCCCGTGCCCTCGGCAGCCTGCGTGGACTCTCCGTAGGAGACGCCCTCGGCTCCCAGTTCTTCGTCCCCGCGAACTATCCGCTGCTGGCCCGCCGCGAACCGGCGCCCGGCTTCTGGCAGTGGACCGACGACACCGAGATGGCCGTGTCCGTCCTGGCCGTCCTCGCCGCGCACGGCAGGATCGAGCAGGACGTCCTCGCGCACTCGTTCGCCGACCACCACGACTTCGACCGGGGGTACGGCCCCGCCGTGAACCGGATGCTCCGCCTCGTCCGGGAGGGCGGCGACTGGCGGGAGCTGGCCGCCGGCCTCTTCGAGGGCCAGGGCTCCTGGGGCAACGGCGCCGCGATGCGGGTCGCGCCGCTCGGCGCGTGGTTCGCCGACGACCCCGAGCGGGCCGCGCGCGAGGCCGAGCTGTCCGCGTACCCCACCCACCAGCACCGCGAGGCCGTCATGGGGGCCATGGCCGTGGCGGTCGCCGCGGCGCTCGCGGCGGATCCCGCGGGGCCGCCCACCCCGGAGGCGCTGCTCGACGGCGTGATCGCGCTCCTGCCGCGCAGCGCCGTCGGCGCGGGGCTGCGGCGGGCGCGGGACATGCTGGACTACGACGACGCGAGCACGGTGGCGGCGGTCCTGGGCTGCGGGCGGCGCACCAGCGCGCACGACACGGTGCCGTTCGCCCTCTGGTCGGCGGCCCGGGGGCTCGGTGACTTCGAGCGGGCCTTCTGGACCACCGCGCAGGTGGGCGGGGACGTCGACACGACGTGCGCGATCGTCGGCGGAGTGGTCGCGTCGGGTCGCGCCGGGGCGCCGCCGCGGGAGTGGCTGGACCGGACGGAAGAGCTGCCCGCGTGGGGGAACACGGCACAGCCGCCGCCCGCCTGAGCCGTCACCTCATCTGTCACGGTCCTGACACAGGTCCCGCTCGCCGGCCGGCCGGAGGCCAGGACCCCGTTAATCTTCCGGCCACGCCACGCTGTTGATCTTCAACGGGGTGAGCGCCGACGAGATGCCGGGTTCCGCGCGCTGTCCGCGCGGTCGTGCGAGGACCCGGCCGGGAGGGGGTCCCGTGCCAGAAGAACCGTCCGTACCCGCACCGGCGGGTGAGCCGGATGCCGTTCGGTCCGACGCACAGGAAGCTCAGGAGGCGGCGACCGGGAGCGGTACGACGAGTGGCGCGGCCACCGTGAGGACCGCTCCCGCCGACTCCGTGCGACGTCCGGCCGCCGCGGCCCCGCCCGGCGCCCGGCCACGCAGTCCCGCCCCGGACTGGCAGCAGTGGCAGCCGCAACGCCCCGAACCGCCCGCCTGGGTCACCGCCGTCCGGCCCGTCACCCCGGCCCCCGTCCGGGTGGCGGCCCTCTGGTCCGTCCTCGCGACCGCCGTCCTGAGCTCCCTCCTCCTGGGCGACGGGGCCGGGCTCAACCTGCTGATCGTGGCGGTCCCCGCCGCGCTCGGCGCGTGCGTCACCGCCCGGGCCGCCGGCCGCCTGCCCCGGCCCTGGACGCTCGCCTGGGCCCTCGGTGGCATGGCGCTGCTCGTGGTCCCCGCCCTGCGGGACGGCGCGCTGCCGACCTTCCTCGCGGTGGTCGCGGCACTGTCGCTCGGGGCACTCGCCCTCCAGGGCTGCCGCACCTGGCCCGGTCTGGTCCTCGGCCCGCTGGGCCTGCTCGGGGCGCTCGGCCCGGGCGCGGTGTGGGGATGGCAGGGCCTGCGCGAGCGGGTGGGCGGATCGCGGGGCCGCCTGTTGCCCGTGGTCCGTACCGTCGCGATCGCCGCGGTCCTGCTGGTCGTGTTCGGCGCGCTCTTCGCGAGCGCGGACGAGGCGTTCGCCGGCCTGCTCGGCGACCTGACCCCCGACGTCGACGTCACCGACGGCCCCTGGCACTTCCTGCTCTTCGGGCTCGGTCTCACCGGGGCGCTCGCCGCCGCGCATACCGCTGCCGCGCCGATGCGCTGGGACCGCGTCACCGTACGGCCGGGACGGCCCCGCGCCCGGCTGGAGTGGGCGCTTCCGCTGATCGTCCTCGACCTGCTCTTCGCGGTCTTCGTCGCCGTCCAGCTCGCCGTCCTCGCGGGCGGTTACGACGACGTCCTGCGCAAGACCGGGCTGACCTACTCCGAGTACGCGCGGCAGGGATTCTGGCAGCTCCTCGGCGCCACCCTGCTGGTCCTCGTCGTGATCGGCCTCGCCCGCCGCTGGGCCCCGCGCGACGGGGCGGGCGACCGCACCCTGGTGCGCTGCGTGCTCGGCGCGCTCTGCCTGCTGACCCTGGTCGTGGTCGCCTCCGCGCTGCGCCGGATGGATCTCTACGTCGACGCGTACGGCCTCACCCAACTGCGGCTCTCCGTCGCCGCCGTGGAGCTGTGGCTCGGGCTGGTGATCGTCCTGATGCTGGTCGCCGGGGCCGTCGGCGGCCGCTGGCTGCCGCGCGCGGTGGTGGCGAGCGGGGCGGCGGCCGTCCTGCTCTTCGGTCTGTTCTCGCCCGACGCGCTGGTCGCCGAGCGGAACGTCCAGCGGTACGAGAGCTCGGGCAAGATCGACATCCGCTATCTCCAGGAGCTGTCGGCCGACGCGGCGCCCGCGCTGGACCGGCTTCCCGACGATCTGCGCTCGTGCGCGCTGCGGGGCATCCAGCGGAAGCTGGCCGAGGACGGGCCCGAGCCCTGGTACGCGACGAGTCGGTCGGAGCGCCGGGCCCGCGACCTCCTCGCGGAACGGCCGATCGAACCGGAGCGCCACTCCTGCGCGACGAGGTTCGCGTCGGACCGGTTCGGCGAGTTCGGCGACCCCGGCGGGTACGGGGAGGAGTACGGCGAGGAGTACGGGGAGTACGGCGGGAGCGGCGACCTGCGCGACGAGCCGTAGCGGCGTACCGCCTCCGTACGAGCGCGTACGGAGGCGGTACGGGGGACTCCCGCGTGGGGAGCGCCTCGTACCGCCTCCGTACGTACCGCCGCCTCCCGGACTCAGGCGACCGGACCCGCCGCCTTGCCGCTCAGCGCCTCCAGGTCGCTCCTGCGCACCCGGATCACCAGCACCGCCGTCAGCAGCGCGACGACGACCATCGCCACCGCCGCCATGAACGCGCTCGATATGCCCTGGGTCAGCACCGCGTGCCCCCAGTGCCCCGGCAGCTGCTGCGTCTTCGCCAGCTCCGCCTTCTCCGCCGGGTTCGCCTGCGCCATGAACGACGGGAGCTGCTTGCCGGCCTCGTCGCGGCTCGCCGTACCGAAGACGGTGACCAGGATCGACAGCCCGAGCGAGCCGCCCACCTGCTGGCTCGCGTTGAGCAGGCCGGACGCCGCGCCCGCCTCGTGCTGCGCCACCCCGGAGACCGCGGTCAGCGTGAGGGTCACGAAGTTGAGGCCCATGCCGAAGCCGAAGATCACCAACGGGCCGAGCACACCGCCGACGTACGTGCTCCCCGGGTCGATCACGGTCAGCCACAGGAGCCCGATTCCGGCGAGCGCCGACCCGGCCACCATGAACGGCTTCGGGCCGAGGACCGGCAGGAACCGCTGCGAGAGCCCGGCGCCCACGGCGATCGCGACCGTCACGGGCAGGAACGCCAGGCCCGAGGTGATGGGGCTGTAGTCGAGCACGTTCTGCACGAAGAGGACGATGAAGAAGAACATGCCGAACATCGCGGCCGCGAGGCTGAGCATGATGACGTACGTCCCCGAACGGTTCCGGTCCGCGAACATCCGCAGCGGGGTGATCGGTTCCTTGGCCCGCGACTCGACCAGCACGAACGCCGCCAGCAGGACCACCGCCGCCACGAACGAGCCGATGGTGACCGAGTCCTTCCAGCCCTCCTCGGACGCCCGGATGAACCCGTACACGAGGGACGCCATGCCGAGCGTGGACGTCGCGGCGCCGGTGATGTCGAAGCGCCCGGGGTGCCGCTCGGACTCGGTGATGTACATCGGGGCGAGGACGGCGATCAGCACGCCGATCGGGACGTTGACGAAGAACACCCAGCGCCAGTCGAGCCACTCGGTGAGCATGCCGCCGGCCAGCAGCCCGACCGCACCGCCCCCGGCCGACACCGCGGCGAAGACCCCGAACGCCCGGTTGCGCTCGGGCCCTTCGGCGAACGTGGTGGTGATCAGGGCCAGCGAGGTGGGGGAGGCGATCGCGCCGCCGACCCCCTGGAGCACGCGGGCGGCGAGCAACTGCCACGGTTCCTGCGCGAAACCACCCAGGAGCGAGGCGAACGTGAAGAGCAGGATGCCCGCCATGAAGACCCGGCGGCGGCCGAGGACGTCGCCGGCCCGGCCGCCGAGCAGCAGGAGACCGCCGAACGTGAGGGTGTACGCGCTGAGTACCCAGGAGAGATCCGTGGTGGAGAAGCTCAGCGCGTTCTGGATGTGCGGCAGTGCGATGTTCACAATGGTGGCGTCGAGTACCACCATGAGCTGGCAGGCCGCGATGACGGCGAGCGCGATCCCCGGGCGCCCGCTCCGTCGGGCCGCGCCCGGTGATCTTCCGGGTGTGTCGAGTTGAGAGGTTGTCACGGTCTGTTCCCCCACAGGTGAATTAGTGAACGCATTCGTTCACTGTCAGGCATACGGTAGTGAGTCCCCTTCAAGGAACGCAAGCGTTCACTGGGCGGGCTTCCACGCAGGCGTCCGCAGGGCCCTCCCGCCCCAGGAGCCGTCCCCCGATGGAGAGTTACTGATGGTTTCTTCGCGTCCCCCGGCCGCCGCCCGGCCCGGGACCGTGTCCCTGCGCCGACGGGGGCCCGTACTGGAACGGGCCATTCTCGACGCCGCGCTGGAGCAGTTGAGCAGGGTCGGCTGGAACGGCCTGACGATGGAGGGCGTCGCCGCCGGCGCCCAGACGGGCAAGGCCGCCGTCTACCGGCGCTGGCCCTCCAAGGAGGACCTGGTCGCGGAGGCACTCCGGGCCGCGCTGCCGGCGTTCGAGGACGCGGCCGACCACGGGAGTGTGCGCGAGGACCTCTACCAACTGTGCCGTCGGATGCGGGACGCGATGAACTCCCTGCCGGGCGTCGCGCTGCGCGCGGTCGTTCACGAATGCGACGGCCCCAGTGCCGAGCGCTTCCAGGGACTGATCTTCACCGGTGTCCTCGAACCGTCCAACCGCCTCTTCGGCGAGGTCGTGCGCCGGGGGATCCGGCGCGGGGACGTCCGCCCCGACGCCACCGGGAAGCTGGTCTTCGACGTGATCCCGGCCCTGATGATGTACCGCTCCAAGCTGTGCGCGAGCGAATGGCCGGACGAGGACATCGCCGAGATGATCGACCTCGTCATGGTGCCGCTGCTGCGCGCGCGGCCTGTTTGAGCCGGTTCGCGCGGGCGCGTGGCGCGACAGTGGGTACCCGCCCTGTCGCGTCGCGTCGGGTCGGCGTAATGTTGCGAACGCCATGCCGTACGAAGCACCCACGCACACTGTCGAGCGATCGCTCCGAGCGACCACCGGCGCCAGGATCATCGCCGGCGTCGATGAAGTCGGACGCGGAGCGTGGGCCGGACCCGTCACCGTCTGCGCGGCCGTCACCGGCCTGCGCAGGGCTCCGGCCGGCCTCACCGACTCGAAGCTCATCAACCCCAAGCGCCGTACGGAGCTGGCCGGTGAGCTGGCGGGGTGGGTCACCTCGTACGCGCTCGGACACTCCTCCCCGGAGGAGATCGACGAGCTGGGGATGACCGCGGCACTGCGGCTCGCCGCCGTACGCGCCCTGGAGGCGCTGCCGGTACGGCCCGACGCGGTGATCCTGGACGGCAAGCACGACTATCTCGGGGGGCCCTGGCAGGTGCGTACGGTCATCAAGGGCGACCAGTCCTGTGTCTCGGTGGCGGCCGCCTCGGTGATCGCCAAGGTTCGCAGGGACGCCATGATGGCCGAACTGGGCGCCGCGTCCGAGGAGTACGCTCCCTTCGCCTTCGGCGCCAACGCCGGATACCCGTCGCCCGTGCACAAGGCGGCGCTGGCGGAGCGGGGTCCGACGGCCCACCACCGGCTCTCGTGGTCCTACCTCGACGGCCTGCCGCGCTGGCGGCACCTCAAGAAGGTCAGGGTCTCCGCGGAGACGGCCGCGATGGAAAGCGGGGGCCAACTCGGCTTCGATTTCTGAAACTTCCGGTGAACCCTCCGGCCCGTGTGTCTTCCGACAGCGGACATGGGTACAAATGTGCCAACCCGCCGATGCTTTTCGCGTCGGTATTTGATAGACATCCAGTTATGCCTCTCTTCCCCGAGGAGCCTCAGATTCACGAGAGAGCCCAGGGTCCCAGCGCCACCCCGGCCACCGGCCGGACCGCGCAGACCCCCCGTCCTGTACCCGGCCCGCGTCCCGTACCGGGGCCGCGCTCCGCGGCGACCCCGCGTCCCGGTCGTCCGGGTCCCGGTCCCGCGAGGCCCGCGCCGCCGGCGCAGCGCTCGGCCGGCTCCGCCGGAGTGCCCCAGGCACCCCGGCCCGCCACCCCTCCCGCCTCTTCAGCCGCTTCCGCTCCGAAGATCCAGCTGACGCCGGCCTCGGTGGACGGCGCGCTCGACGCCGCCGACGAGACCGTCGACGTGCTGCTCGACTCGGGCCGGGCGCCGGGCGACATCCTCGTGCTGACCACCGGTGAACAGCACCCGTGGGCCACGCACGAGCTGTCCTTCGGCGAGACCGCCTACTGGGCGCAGCACGACGCCCGCGAAGACGTGTTCTTCGCGGACGCCGCCGCCGTCGCCCGTGCCCAGCCCCGTCCCGTGGTGGTCGTGGTGGTCAACGGGGGCGGTGACGAGGTCTACGCCCGGGTGCTCCCCGCGGCCCGGGAGCGGGCCACGGCGCTGCTTGTCGTGTGCGGCGACCCCGAGCGGGTCAACGCCGTCCTCGGCGCGGGCGTCTGAGCCTCACCATGTCGTGACCCGGCTGCCCGTCAGGGGGCGGCCGGGCCGCTCGGTGGCGCGGCGTGCGTGTGTGCGGGCTGCCCGCCGGGTGGTCGGGCGCGCGGCTCGGTCATGCTCCGAGCACGCGGTCGTACGGTTCGTTCAGCGCGCGGCCGTACGCCTCAGCGGCTCCACCGCTCCGCTGCGGAGCGGCGTCACCTCCTGGTCGAACGCCGTGTCGGCCAGATCGACCGGTGAGGAATCGGAGTTGGGGCGGCGGCCGCCGCGGCCCTCGCCCAGCACCTGCCAGCCGCCGCGGGTCAGTGTGATGTACGCGCCGCACCGCAGGCCGTGCAGGGTGCAGGCGTCCCGCAGCCCCCACATCCAGGCCCCGTCCTCCTCCGTCCACCGCTCGTCGCCGTCGCGGCAGTAGAGCAGGACCGCGGTGCGCACCGGCGCACGGCGGCGCAGGTCGTGGGGTATGACGCGGCGCAGATGCGCCAGCAGGGCGTTGCGGAACTCCCAGCCGTCCACCGGCGCGGGGCGGGGCACGAACGAGGCGCTGGCGGCGAGCCGTTCCTCGTGGTCGAGCACCGCCACGACGGCTGTCGCGGGCTTCGGGCGATGCCTGCTGTGCAGGCCGCTGACCACCTCACGGGGGTTGCTCAGCAGCGGTATGCCCGCCGCCGCCCATTCGGCCGGCTCCAGCATCCTGGCGAGGCCGCCGACGGAGCCGGCAGGTGATGTGGTGATCGAAGTGGCTGCGGACGGAGCGAATCCGAAGGTCACGATCCTCCCTTCGCATTCACGCCCACGGTGCGGGCAGGGTCGAGTGGGGGCGCACCGCAGCACAGCCCTTGCGGACCGCAGGGGGGCCGTGCGGGGAGACGCTCCAATTCTCGCTGCCGTATCGGCATGCGGCAACGAGCAATTGGCCCGACTGACCGGAATGCGAGGCTATGTGTGTCATATCCCTGCGGAGACCGGCCACGGCCGCTGATTCTCGTCACGCCTGAACCGCGAGGACCAGCGGAAACACTCCCGGTGCTCCGGCCCTGCGGAGCAGGCGGGCCGCGACCGCCAGCGTCCAGCCGGTGTCCGAGAGGTCGTCGACCAGCAGGACGGGCCCGCCCGCCGACGCCAGGGCCTCCGCCAGCGCGGGTCCCACGGTCAGCGTCCGGTGCAGGGCCCGCACCCGCTGGGCGCTGTTCGTACGCGACACGGCGGTGTCCGCCGCGGCGGGACCGTACTCCACCGTACCGAGCAGGGGCATCCGGCCCACCTCCGAGATCCGGCGGCCGAGCGAACCGACCAGCTGGGGCCTGCCGTGCGAGGCGACCGTCACCACTCCCACCGGCCGGGCCGGCGCGTCCTCGTCGCCGGACGCCCAGCCGCCCGGGCCCTTGGCCCAGTCGGCGAGGACGCTCACCACCGCGTTCACCACCTCGTCCGACACCGGGCCGTCCGACGCCTGCGGGGCCAGGATCGGGCGCAGCCTGTTGCCCCAGCCGATGTCGGAGAGCCGTCCCAACGCCCGCCCCGGGTAGGACAGTTCACCCTGCGGGATGCGTCCCTTGAGGTCGACCCCGATGGCGGCGAGGCCGGTCGGCCACATCTTGCGGGGCTCCACCTCCACCCCCGGCCTGCCCAGCTCGCCGCGCGCCGCGTCCAGGGCGCCGGCGGACACCTTGTCCTGAAAGCGCACCCCGGCGCAGTTGTCGCACCGGCCGCAGGGGGCCGCCTGCTCGTCGTCGAGCTGCCGCCGCAGGAACTCCATCCGGCAGCCGTCCGCCGACGCGTAGTCCCGCATCGCCTGCTGCTCGGCGCCGCGCTGGCGCGCCACCCACGCGTACCGCTCGGTGTCGTAGATCCACGGCTGCCCCGTCGCCGTCCAGCCGCCCTTCACCCGGTGCACCGCGCCGTCCACGTCGAGGACCTTGAGCATCGTCTCCAGACGGGTGCGGCGCAGCTCGACCAGCGGCTCCAGGGCCGGCAGCGACAGCGGCTTCGCCGCGTGGCCCAGCACGTCGAGCGTGCGGCGGACCAGCTCCTCCGGCGGGAAGGCCACCGACGCGAAGTACTGCCAGATCGCCTCGTCCTCCTTGCCGGGCAGCAGCAGCACCTCGGCGTGGTCCACGCCGCGCCCCGCCCGGCCCACCTGCTGGTAGTACGCGATCGGCGAGGACGGGGAGCCCAGGTGCACGACGAACCCCAGGTCGGGCTTGTCGAAGCCCATGCCGAGCGCCGAGGTCGCCACGAGCGCCTTGACCCGGTTGGCCAGCAGGTCGTCCTCCGCCTGCTGGCGCTCCGCGTTCTCCGTACGCCCCGTGTACGAGGCGACCGTGTGGCCGCACTGGCGGAGGTACGCGGTGACCTCCTCCGCCGCCGCGACCGTGAGCGTGTAGATGATCCCGGAGCCCGGCAGCTCCGTCAGGTGGTCGGCCAGCCAGGCCAGCCGGTGCGCCGCGTCGGGCAGCCGGAGCACGTGCAGGCTGAGGCTCTCCCGGTCCAGCGGCCCCCGCAGCACCAGCGCGTCCGTCCCGGCGCCCGTGCCGAGCTGCTCGGCCACGTCCGCCGTCACGCGGGCGTTCGCCGTGGCCGTGGTGGCCAGGACCGGGACGCCCGAGGGCAGTTCGGCGAGCATCGTGCGCAGCCGCCGGTAGTCCGGCCGGAAGTCGTGGCCCCAGTCGGAGATGCAGTGCGCCTCGTCGACCACCAGCAGCCCCGTGGCCGCGGCGAGCCGGGGCAGCACCTGGTCCCGGAAGTCCGGATTGTTCAACCGCTCGGGGCTGACCAGCAGCACGTCGACCTCGCCGGCCACCACCTCGTCCTGGATCGTCTCCCACTCCTCCGTGTTCGACGAGTTGATCGTCCTGGCCGTGATGCCGGCCCGCGCCGCCGCGTCCACCTGGTTGCGCATCAGCGCCAGCAGCGGGGAGACGATCACGGTCGGGCCCGCGCCGCGGGCCCGCAGCAGGGACGTCGCCACGAAGTACACCGCGGACTTGCCCCAGCCCGTCCGCTGCACGACCAGCGCCCTGCGGTGGTCGGCCACGAGCGCCTCGATGGCCCGCCACTGGTCCTCGCGGAGCGTGGCCTCGCCGGTGGCGTCACCGACGAGACGGGCGAGGACGGAGTCGGCCGAGGCCCGGAGAGCTGCGCGGTCTTCGTTGGTCATGACCCCATGCAACCCGATGGCCCGGACAAAGCACGAATGCGGCCTCCGCCCTGTGGACAAAGTTATCCACAGGGGTCGCGGGATCCGGTGCCCCGCGGGACCGTCGAGCCATGAACAAGCACCACGAACCGACCGGATCCGCCGACGAGCAGCAGATCACCCTGCGCAGTCCCGCGGAGCTCGCCGACGCCCTGCCCTATCTTCTCGGCTTCCACCCCACCGACTCCGTCGTCATGGTCGCGCTGCACGGCGGCCGCGGGAGGTTCGGGGGGCGGCTCAGGCTCGGGATCCCGCGCTCGCCGGGGGAGTGGCCGCCCGTGGCCGAGCAGCTCGCCGAATGCCTCGTCGAGGGGAGCGAGCGGCGCGGGACCCGGCCGGACGGCATTGTCGTCTTCCTCTGCCAGGACCCCGCGGAGGGCGAGAGCGGGCAGCGGGTGATGGAGCGCCTGCGCCCGTTCGCCCAGCGGCTGCGCACGGCCTGCGGAGCACTGGACGTGCCCGTGTACGAGGCGCTGTGCATCTCCGACGGGAGGTACTGGTCGTACTGCTGCCCCGACGTCCGCTGCTGCCCGCCCGAGGGGACGGGCCTGGCCCTGCCCGGTACGTCGGTGATGGCCGCGGCGGCCGCCTACGCCGGGATCCGGGTGCGGGGTTCGCTGCGGGAGATGGAGGCGCGCCTGGAGCCCCGGCCGGCCCCGGCGGCCGAGGGGCAGGCGCGGGCGCTGGACGACGCGGGGGCCGCCCTCGTGCCCCGGATCCTGGGCGCCGGAAGCCGTGAGCGGGTCGGGGCGGAGACGTTACGGCTGGCGCGGGTCCTGATGCGGCGGCTCGGGGACGCGCCGCGCGGGGGCGTCCTGGACAGCGGCGCGGGGGAGACGGACGCGGCGGACGACGGGCTCATCGGTGACGACGAGGCCGCCGCCGTCATCCTCGGGCTCCAGGACCGGGTCACCCGCGACCGGGCGGCGGAGTGGATGGAGGGGGCCGAGGCCGAGCCCGCGCTCCGGTTGTGGCGGGCGCTGGCCCGGCGCTGCGTCGGTCCCTACGCGGAGCACGGGGCGGCTCCCCTGAGCCTGGCCGGATGGGTGGCCTGGTCCCTGGGCGACGAGCCGGCGGCCCGGGTGGCACTCGGCCTGGCGCTGCGCCTCGATCCCCGGTACGTCTTCGCCCGGCTGCTCCACCAGGCCTGCAACCAGGGCATGGACCCGGAGGAGTTGCGGCGCTGCCTGCGCCGGGAGCGCGCGGCGCGGGCAGCGCCCGACCCGCGCCGCGCGGCCCGGCGCCCCAGGGCCCGCCCCGTCCGGCCGCCCGCCGTGCGCAAGGCGCTGCCTCCCGCCGCGGCGTCGCGCCCCGAGGCACCGGCGGACCGCGGGGGAGGCGACCGCCGCAGCGGCCGGCGCGGCACGAGGAGCGGGCGATGACGCGTCCCGGGCCCGCGCCGGGAGGCGGATCAGGTGCGGGTCGGCCCGTAGTAGGTGGTGATCCAGGCCTGGCCGGCGGAGTTCACCGCGACCATGGTGGCGTGGACGTTGAGGATGCCGTAGACGTAGGTGCGGGTGGCGCCGGTCTGCGCCAGGGCGCTTGTGACTTCCGGCATGGAAGGCGCGGTGCCGGTGACGCTGATCCTGTCGCGGGCCTCGTCGAGGTACGTGCCGACGAGGTGGTGGACGCCTTCGCGCTCGGCGGGGACGGAAGGCCCGCCGAGCAGGAGGTGCTTGAGGGCGTGCCCGGCCAGGGCGTGGGCCGTACGGAAGTTGAGCCGCGCCGCCTCGGCGTGGATCGTCAGGGCGAATCCCGGCCGATGGGTCCGCCAGTCCGCCTCCGCGCCCAGTTGCACGGGCCCGGTGCCGACGGCGGCGGGCGAGCCGACCGCCAGGTCGTACATCGCGTCCACCCGCGCGGGATAGGTGTCCGCCTTGTAGGCGCCGCCGAAACTGCTCACGGCGGCCAGGAAGAAGGCGTGCAGCTGGCTGTAGTCGAGCACCGTGGCCGCCTGCCGGTGGTCGGCGAACGCCGTGCCGGCCGCGGCGATCACCGGGTTCGCGAAGCCCGGCTGGGACCGCGCCGTTTCGTAGTACCGCAGCAGCGTGATCTCGTCCTCCAGCGTGGTGAAGCGCTGGGGGCCGAGACCGAGGGCGGCGCGCGCGTCGGGCACCGCCGCCAGGTGGCGGTCCAGGGTCACCCGCCACTTCCTGAGCGCGTTGCTGAGCTGCGAGTCGGTGGCGGTCACCAGGCCGTCGAGTTCGCCTGCGAGCCGTACCTCGTCCAGGAAGGCCGGGTGCGCGCGGAACGGCTCGCCGTTCTGGCCCCTCACCTCCCAGAACGGATCCCTCGGCGTGTATGCGGCCTTCTGCGCGGTGAGTGCCTGCTTCAACTCGTCCCACGGCATGGCTGTGTCCCCCCTCGTGACATCCGTCCGCCTCTGCTCCCGCCGGAACCCACCCCTGCCCGGACGCCGGCGAACGGGCGCCGATCGGCGCGGGCCTCACCCTTTCGTGGAGCGTCCGGTATGCCTACCGTGCGGGAGGGGCGTGCGGGAGCAGAAAGGGCGCATTCCTGGCGGACGGCGGCGCGGGCGTCTGACGACGGGGCGCCGGGATGGTGGCGTAACGGGTGTTTATCGTCAGGCAGACGACTATGATCGCCGCATGTCGCCCTACGACCCGTCAGCCTTTCCGCCGTTCGCTGTCACCGTCGACCTGGTCGTGCTCACCGTGCGGGCCCACGTGCTCTGCGCGCTGGTGGTCCGACGTGGGGAGACGCCGTTCCAGGGGCGGTGGGCGCTGCCGGGCGGGTTCGTCCGGGGCGACGAGGACCTCGCGGCGGCGGCCGCGCGGGAGCTGGCCGAGGAGACCGGACTGCCCGCGCACGACCCGGCGTCCCCGGCGCCCGGGAACACCGCCCACCTCGAACAGCTCGGCACCTACGGCGATCCCGGGCGCGACCCCCGCATGCGGGTGGTCAGCGTGGCGCACCTGGCGCTCTCGCCCGACCTCCCCGCGCCCCGCGCGGGCGGCGACGCCAACAGCGCCCGGTGGGCGCCGGTCGACGCGCTGCTCCACGGGGAGGGCGGCTTCGCGCGGGAGGACGAGCAGCCCGCGCAACTCGCCTTCGACCACGCGCGGATCCTCGCGGACGGGGTGGAGCGCGCCCGCTCCAAGATCGAGTACTCGTCGCTCGCCACCGCCTTCTGCCCCCCGGAGTTCACCGTGGGCGAGCTGCGGCGGGTGTACGAGGCGGTGTGGGGCGTCGCCCTCGATCCCCGTAACTTCCACCGCAAGGTGACCGGCACCCCCGGGTTCCTCGTCCCGTCGGGCGGCACCACCACGCGGCAGGGCGGGCGGCCCGCGCAGTTGTTCCGGGCCGGCGGCGCGACCGTGCTCAACCCGCCGATGCTGCGTCCCGAGGTCTGACCGTACGAACGGGGCGGGGTGCGCGCCGTGTCCGGTCGTCCCGCGCGACCGATCGGACACGGCGCCCTCACCCTGCGCAACAAGTCGGACATATCGCGTTATCTTGCTGGGTAACACTCTGCCGCCGAGCGGTCACACCTTCCCCGCGAGAGAAGCGATGCTCCAGGCCATCGGACTGACCAGCGCCCCCCGTCGAGACCTCACCCCCGCCGTCGACGATCTGACCTTCGAGGCCCGGCCCGGCTGTGTCACGGCGCTGCTCGGCGCCCCCGGCGCGGGCAAGACCACCGCCCTGCGGCTCATGCTCGACCTCGAACGCGGCCGTGGCGTCACCTACTTCCGGGGCCGGCCGCTCCACCGCATCGCCCACCCGGCCCGCGAGCTCGGCGTGCTCCTCGGCGACGTACCGGGCCATCCGGCCAGGACCGCCCGGGGCCAGCTCCGGATGCTCTGCGCGGCCGCCGGCGTGCCCGCCTCGCGCGCCGACGAACTGCTCGAAGTCGTGGGCCTCACCGCCCTGCGCGACGAACCCCTCGGCGCGCTCTCCCTCGGCATGGACCGCAGACTCGGCCTCGCCTCCGCCCTGTTGGGCGACCCGCACACCCTGCTGCTCGACGCGCCGTCCGCCGGCCTCTCGCCCCGCGAGACCAGCTGGCTGTTCGGACTGCTCGCCGCCCACGCCGCCCACGGCGGCACCGTGCTCTACACGACCGACGACCCCAAGGAGGCCGCCCGCACCGCCGACCGCGTCGTCACCGTCGACGGGGGCCGCCTCGTCGCCGACCAGGACCGCGCCGCCTTCTCGCGTACCCGGCTGCGCCCGCGGGTCGCCGTCAGGACACCGCACGCCGCCCGCCTCGCCGACGCGCTGAGCCGCGAGGCCAGGGCCAGCAAGCGGTCCGTCGAGGTGATCGCCGAGGCGGGCAGCCGGCTCACCGTGTACGGGAGCAGCTGCCCGGAGATCGGCGAGACGGCCTTCCGGCACGGCGTCCTCGTCCACCAGCTCGCCGACGAGATCGGCGACACCGGCCCCGTACCACCCCTGATCCCGGCGCCCACGACGCCTGCCGCGCGCCAGGAGGCGTACGACTCCCGGCCCGTGCCCCGGCCGAGGGCGCTGGCGTCGCGCCCCGCCCGCAGCCCGCTCAGGCCCGTGCGGTACGAGCTGCGCCGCATGCTGGGCGTCCGGACCGCGCCGGTCGTCGCGGCCGCCGTCCTCGTCGCGTCGGTGGCCCTCGCCGTCCCGCTCGCCAGGACCGGCGGAACCCCGCTGCCCGGCCTGCTCGCGGCCTGGCCCGACCTCCTGCCCCTGCCGCCCGCCGCCCTCGGCGCGGGCCTGCTCGGCGCGCTCTCGTTCGGCGACGAGTTCCGCTACCCCGCCCTCGCCGGCGCCCGCGGCACCGTCCCGCGCCGCCTCGGCCTGCTGCTCGCCAAGCTCGCCGTGACCGCCGGGTCGGCGCTGCTGCTCGCCGCCCTGGTGGTGGTCGCCGACGCGGGGGCGCTGCGGCTCGCGTACGGCGCCGACGCCGCGCCGGTGCCGCACAACTGGACCGCGCTCGCCGCCGGTTGGGCCCTGCTCGCCGTCGGCTGCGCCTGGGCGGGGCTGCTGGGCGCCGGGGTCTTCCGGGTCACGGCGGCCGGGATGGCGGCGGTCCTCGCCGTACCCGTCGCGGTCGTACCGCTGGTGCAGAAGGCCCTCGCGGGGCCGTCCGCGCGTTCGATCGTCGGACTCCCGGGCCGGTTGCGCGAGCTGGCCTGGCCCGCGTGGCCCCATCAGGCCGACCGCTGGCTGCTGGCGACCGTCCGGCTGATCGCCCAGCCGGTCGCCGCAGCGCTCACCCTGTCGCTCCTGGCCCTCCTCTGCGCGTATTTGCTCACCGGCCTTCGTCGAAGGGCCCGTTGGTGACCGAAGCTGGCCGGATGCGTGTCCCGGTGGGCACAACTCCCCTGAAAACGGCCGCTTCTTTCCGATAAGGCGTCAATCGAAGGGCGGGCGCCGATCACCCTTTCGTGTGCTTTTCACCAAAGACCTCAAGGGTGGTGGAATCAACGCCGACAAAGGATGCGTGAGTACCCTTGCGCACACCATGATGACCGCCGCCCGCTCCGTCGACCCCGGCCTCGCCGGACCGGGTGAACTCGACCGCTACCCCTTCGCGGAGGCGCCCGGCGCCGAACGCGCCGCCTCGCCCGTCTGGGACGGGGCGGATACCGATCTGGGCCGGGTCGGCCGCCGTTCGGCGGGCAGCCGCGGGCGCGGACTGCACGGCCAACTCGTCCAGCAGCTCGGCCAGATGATCGTGTCCGGCGACCTGGGCGCCGACCGGCCGCTCGTGCCCGAGGAGATCGGACAGCGTTTCGAGGTCTCCCGCACGGTGGTCCGTGAGTCGCTGCGTGTGCTGGAGGCGAAGGGGCTCGTCAGCGCCCGCCCCAATGTCGGGACCCGGGTCCGCCCCGTGAGCGACTGGAACCTGCTGGACCCCGACATCATCGAATGGCGGGCCTTCGGCCCTTCGCGTGACGACCAGCGCCGGGAGCTGGCCGAGCTGCGCTGGACCATCGAGCCCCTCGCCGCCCGCCTGGCGGCCGGCCACGGCCGGGAGGACGTGCAGCAGCGCCTCTCCGACATGGTGGAGATCATGGGCCACGCCCTGGCGCAGGGTGACGCGATCACGTTCGCCCGGGCGGACGCCGAATTCCACAACCTGCTGATCCAGCTCGCGGGCAACCGCATGCTGGAGCACCTCTCCGGCATCGTCTCCGCCGCCCTCCAGGTCTCCGGGTCCCCGGTCACCGGGTGCGACCGGCCCACCGAGGCCTCGGTCACCCACCACAGCCGCATCCTGGAGGCGCTCGCCGCCGGGGACGCGAACGCGGCCGAGGCGGCCATGCGCCAACTGCTCACGGTCCACCCGGAAGTGGAGCGCGTCGTTCCGGCGCCGCGCGAGCACTGAACACCGCTCGGGTCAGGGCGTACGGGGATGTACGCGTCGTGTGTCGCCGGGCCCACCGGGTCCGGCGACACGAATGTGGGGTCTTAGACCCCCTTCTGGCCACCTTGTCGCAAATGGGGTGTGACTCGGGCCACGTGGATTGGGCGTAACACTCCTCGGCACCGTGCGATGACCTAAGAGGTGAGAGCCGAGGAGGGAATACGACCGCCGCGCATGGCGCTGTATTCACCTCTGAGGTCCTAGCCCGCGCCGTCGGCGACATCCCCAGCCGCCGGTCGTCGGCTCCGGCCCGATCCTGGGCGGGGCCGGAAGCCGTTTCCATCGTTCCGAGAGGTTGTTCGTGTCGGCCAGCACATCCCGTACGCTCCCGCCGGAGAT
Source organism: Streptomyces liangshanensis (assembly GCF_011694815.1). Taxonomy (NCBI): domain Bacteria; kingdom Bacillati; phylum Actinomycetota; class Actinomycetes; order Kitasatosporales; family Streptomycetaceae; genus Streptomyces; species Streptomyces liangshanensis. The sequence goes on along the minus strand of NZ_CP050177.1, from coordinate 1,931,326 downwards.
CGCCGAGTCCGAGTCTGTGATGGCGCTCATCGAGCGGGGAAAGGCTGATGGGCAGATCGCCGGCGATGACGTGCGTCGGGCCTTCGACGCTGACCAGATTCCGCCAACCCAGTGGAAGAATGTTCTGCGCAGCCTCAACCAGATCCTCGAGGAAGAGGGTGTGACGCTGATGGTCAGTGCCGCGGAGTCGCCGAAGCGCGCCCGCAAGAGCGTCGCTGCGAAGAGCCCGGTCAAGCGCACCGCCACCACGAAGGCCGTCGCCGCCAAGACGACCACGACGAAGACCGTCGCGGCCGCCACCGCCACCCCGTCGGCCGAGTCCGTGGACGCGGGCGCCGACGAGCTCACGGCCACCCCCGCGAAGAAGGCCGCGGCGAAGAAGACCGTGGCCAAGAAGGCGACCGCCAAGAAGGCCGCCGTGAAGAAGACGGCAGCCAAGAAGACCAGCGCCAAGAAGGACGCCGACGACGCCGACGGCGAGGAGTCGGCGGAAGAGGTAGTGGCCGGCAAGGGCGAGGAGGAGGAGACCGAGGGCGAGAACAAGGGCTTCGTCCTCTCCGACGACGACGAGGACGACGCGCCCGCGCAGCAGGTCGCCGTCGCCGGTGCCACCGCCGACCCGGTCAAGGACTACCTCAAGCAGATCGGCAAGGTCCCGCTCCTCAACGCCGAGCAGGAGGTCGAGCTCGCCAAGCGCATCGAGGCCGGTCTCTTCGCCGAGGACAAGCTGGCCAACGCCGACAAGCTCGCCCCCAAGCTCAAGCGCGAGCTGGAGATCATCGCCGAGGACGGGCGCCGCGCCAAGAACCACCTCCTGGAGGCCAACCTCCGCCTGGTGGTCTCGCTGGCCAAGCGCTACACCGGCCGCGGCATGCTCTTCCTGGACCTGATCCAGGAGGGCAACCTCGGTCTGATCCGCGCGGTCGAGAAGTTCGACTACACCAAGGGCTACAAGTTCTCCACGTACGCCACCTGGTGGATCCGCCAGGCGATCACGCGCGCCATGGCCGACCAGGCCCGCACCATCCGTATTCCGGTGCACATGGTCGAGGTCATCAACAAGCTCGCGCGGGTGCAGCGCCAGATGCTCCAGGACCTGGGCCGTGAGCCCACCCCGGAGGAGCTGGCCAAGGAACTCGACATGACCCCCGAGAAGGTCATCGAGGTCCAGAAGTACGGCCGCGAGCCGATCTCCCTGCACACTCCGCTGGGCGAGGACGGCGACAGCGAGTTCGGGGACCTCATCGAGGACTCCGAGGCGGTCGTGCCGGCCGACGCCGTGAGTTTCACGCTCCTCCAGGAGCAGTTGCACTCGGTGCTCGACACCCTCTCCGAGCGGGAGGCCGGCGTCGTGTCCATGCGCTTCGGCCTCACCGACGGGCAGCCGAAGACACTGGACGAGATCGGCAAGGTCTACGGCGTGACGCGCGAGCGCATCCGCCAGATCGAGTCCAAGACCATGTCGAAGCTGCGCCACCCGTCGCGTTCGCAGGTCCTGCGCGACTACCTCGACTAGGACGCGTCCTGGCCGGTACGGGTCCTGGGACGCGTACCACCGCACGATCGTTCGACAGGCCCGGACCCGCGGAGACATGGTGCTCCCCGGGGCCGGGCCTTCGCGCGGTCCGGGGGTGCGAGACTCGGCCGGTGGGATGACTCTGGGTGTACCAGAGTCCACCGGAGAGTCAGGAGCCTGTATGCGTCGTCCTCTTGCCCGAGCGCTGACCGGAGGACTGGCCGTGATCGCGGCGGGGGCCGTGCTCCCGCTCGCCTCGCCCGTGCCCGCCGCCGCGGACCGTGTGGTCATCGGTGGCCAGGCGGTACGGATCGCGGACAGTCCGTGGGTCGTGGCCCTGTCCAGCCGTACCCGCTTCGGCGGTACGCGGGCGGGCCAGTTCTGCGGAGGCGTGGTGGTGGCGCCGACAAAAGTCCTGACCGCGGCGCACTGCATGAGCCGGTCCGTCCTCGGCGCGGCGCCCGAGTCCGTACGGGACCTCCGGGTCGTCGTGGGACGGGAGCGGCTGCTGGGGTCGGACGGGCGGGAGATCGCCGTACGGTCGGTCCTGGTCGACCCGGCGTACGACCCGGCCACCAACGCCTCCGACCTCGCGGTCCTGACGCTGGCGGACGCGGTGCCCGCCTCGTACGTGATCCGGCCGGTGGAACCGGGCGGCGAGGAGGCCGCCCCGGGCACCCCGGCGGCGGTCTACGGCTGGGGTGACACCACGGGGGAGGGGCGCTACGCGTACGGGCTGCGCTCCGCGCCCGTGACGGTCCTGCCGGACGCGACCTGCGAGCGGGCCTACCCGGGAGGCTCAGGGGGCCGCTACGAGGCCTCCACGATGCTCTGTGCGGGCGACACGGCCGGCGGGCACGACGCGTGCCAGGGGGACAGCGGCGGGCCGCTGGTGGCCCGTGGGCGGCTCGTCGGGCTGGTGTCGTGGGGCAGCGGCTGCGGGCGGGCCGAGAGTCCCGGGGTCTACACCCGGGTCACGACGGCGGTCCAGCCGGTGGCGGAGGCCCTGCGGGCCAAGGCCGGCAGGCGGCGCTGAGGGTCCGGGCGGCACGGGGGGTGGTCCGGGCGGCGAGGGTCTTCGCGGGGTGCGGGCAGCACAAACGGCGCGGGCAGCACAAACGGCGCCGGCGGCTCCGCCGGCGCCCCGCGTGCTCCCCGCGATGACGAGAACGGGCGGCCTCCCTGCTCTGTGCAGGGACGCCGCCCGTCGGCCGGTCAGGACCGGCCCTTGGCTCGTCGTGGATGCGAGGTGTCAGTGTTCCTCTTCACCGGGGACGGCAGGGACGGCCGTCAGTCGGTCGGTCTCATCCTGTATTTCCGCGGCGATCTTCTTGAGTTCCGGCTCGAACTTACGTCCGTGGTGGGCGCAGAAGAGCAGTTCACCACCGCTGGACAGGACAACGCGCAGATAGGCCTGGGCGCCGCACCGGTCGCAGCGGTCTGCCGCGGTCAGCGGGCTCGCGGGGGTCAGAACAGTAGTCACGTCGCCTCTTCTCTAGCTCGACGAGCTGTCGTACCAGGGTCAACATCCAACCAGGCCGAAAACGTTCCCGCTCGCGGCTTTTCCTCGAAACTTCTTCTCGTGGTGGTCGGGTGTTGGCGGTTGGCGGCGAATGTGCCGTATTGCTCGCTGGGCTTCGCACTACGGAGTTCGCGTTTGCTTGACGTCGCTTGTCACAGGTGGGGGAGCCCTCCCGGCCGGCTTGCCGGTTGTTGATGAGGACGTGCCCGGAGCCTAAATGGTTCATGCCTGGATGGGAACGTGATGTGTGCTTCACTCCATCGAGGGATCGAACACCTATGCGACCTTCGACTAGCATGAGAAAAGGGCGAGGGTGGCGTGACAACGGCTCTACCAGGCCTCTGTACCCTCTGACCGGTGACAGACGCCGGGCCTTTACCCCACTTGGGCCCATCTCAAATTCAGCGAGGAGCGAACCGCGTGACCGCCGATACGTCCGTGCCGTCCAGTGCGCTGCTGACCGCAGACCGTGACGGTTCCAACTACACCGCGCGGCACCTGCTCGTCCTTGAGGGGCTCGAAGCGGTCCGCAAGCGACCCGGGATGTACATCGGGTCGACCGACAGCCGGGGCCTGATGCACTGCCTCTGGGAGATCATCGACAACTCGGTGGACGAGGCCCTGGGGGGCTACTGCGACCACATCGACGTGACCCTGCACGAGGACGGCTCCGTCGAGGTCAAGGACAACGGCCGGGGCATCCCGGTCGACGTCGAGCCCAAGACCGGCCTCTCCGGCGTCGAGGTCGTGATGACCAAGCTGCACGCGGGCGGGAAGTTCGGCGGCGGCTCGTACGCCGCCTCCGGCGGCCTGCACGGCGTCGGCGCCTCGGTCGTCAACGCCCTCTCCGCCCGGCTCGACGTCGAGGTGGACCGCAACGGCGCCACGCACGGCATCAGCTTCCGGCGCGGTGTCCCGGGCATCTTCACCGAGCAGGGCCCCGACGCGCCCTTCGACCCGGCGAACGGCCTCCTCAAGGGCAAGCGGGTCCCCAGGACCCGTACCGGCACCCGGGTGAGGTACTGGGCGGACCGGCAGATCTTCCTCAAGGACGCCAAGCTCTCCCTGGAGCACCTGCACCAGCGCGCCCGCCAGACCGCCTTCCTCGTCCCCGGGCTCACCATCGTCGTCAGGGACGAGCGGGCGGCCGGCGAGAGCGAGGGCGGCGGCACGGTTGAGGAGACGTTCCGCTTCGACGGCGGCATCAGCGAGTTCTGCGAGTACCTGGCGCAGGACAAGGCCGTCTGCGACGTGCTGCGGCTGACCGGCTCGGGCACCTTCAAGGAGACCGTGCCCGTCCTGGACGACCGCGGCCACATGACGCCCACCGAGGTGACCCGCGAGCTGGGCGTCGACGTCGCCCTGCGCTGGGGTACGGGGTACGACTCCACGATCCGCTCGTACGTGAACATCATCGCCACCCCCAAGGGCGGCACCCACGTGAGCGGCTTCGAGCGGTCCCTCACCAGGACGGTCAACGAGGTGCTGCGCTCGGCGAAGCTGCTGCGCGTCGCCGAGGACGACATCGTCAAGGACGACGCCCTGGAAGGCCTCACCGCCGTCGTGACCGTACGGCTCGCGGAGCCGCAGTTCGAGGGCCAGACGAAGGAGATCCTCGGGACGTCCGCGGCCAACCGGATCGTCGCCAACGTGATCGCCAAGGAGCTCAAGGAGTTCCTGACGTCCACGAAGCGCGACGCCAAGGCGCAGGCGCGGGCCGTCCTGGAGAAGGCCGTCGCGGCGGCCCGTACGCGCATCGCGGCCCGCCAGCACAAGGAGGCGCAGCGCAGGAAGACGGCGCTGGAGTCCTCCTCGCTGCCCGCGAAGCTGGCCGACTGCCGCAGCGACGACGTGGACCGCAGCGAGCTGTTCATCGTGGAGGGGGACTCCGCGCTGGGTACGGCGAAGCTCGCCCGGAACAGTGAGTTCCAGGCGCTCCTGCCGATCCGGGGCAAGATCCTCAACGTCCAGAAGTCGTCGGTCTCGGACATGCTCAAGAACGCCGAGTGCGGGGCGATCATCCAGGTCATAGGAGCGGGTTCCGGGCGGACCTTCGACATCGACTCGGCCCGCTACGGCAAGATCGTGCTCCTCGTGGACGCCGACGTCGACGGCGCGCACATCCGCTGCCTGCTGCTGACGCTCTTCCAGCGGTACATGCGGCCGATGGTGGAGGCGGGCCGGGTCTTCGCCGCCGTGCCGCCGCTGCACCGGATCGAGCTGGTCCAGCCCAAGAAGGGCCAGGACAAGTACGTGTACACGTACTCGGACAACGAGCTGCGCGAGACGATGGCCCAGTTCCAGCGCAAGAACATCCGGTACAAGGACTCCATCCAGCGCTACAAGGGCCTCGGCGAGATGGACGCCGACCAGCTGGCCGAGACCACGATGGACCCCCGCCACCGCACGCTGCGGCGGATCAACATCGGGGACCTCGAATCGTCCGAGCAGGTCTTCGACCTCCTGATGGGCAACGAGGTCGCGCCCCGCAAGGAGTTCATCACCAGCTCGGCGGCGACGCTGGACCGGTCCCGTATCGACGCCTGAGACGGCTGGCACGGCTGGGACGGCTGGGACGCCTCAACGACAGCTGAGCGCCTCGACGGACCCTCGGGGGCCGGTGTTCTCCACCCACGGGTGGAGAACACCGGCCCCCGAGGGTCCTCCCTCGTTCCACCCCTGCTCCGATGTTCCGGAGCGGCCGCTTCCGTAGCGTCGTCGGTGTCGCACCACTTCGCCGCGGGAGGCCCCTCATGTCCACGCTCATCGACGTACTGGTCGCCGTCGCCGTCGTCGCCCTGATCGTCGCGCGCCAGACGAGGCCCCAGCGGATCGCCGCGGGCGGGCGCCGCTGGCTCGTCCTCCCCGCGATCCTCGTGGTCGTCGCCCTGCGCGGACCGGACCTCCTCGGCGCGCACCACCAGGCCCTGTCCGCGGGGCTGCTCGGCGCGGAGCTGGTGGTGGGCCTGCTGATGGGCGCCGGCTGGGCCGCGACCAGCAAGATCTGGGCCGAGCCCGACGGATCGCTCTGGTCCAGGGGGACCAGGGCCACCGCCGCCGTCTGGGTCCTCGGCATCGCCGTACGGTTCGGGCTGGCCGGCCTCGGCGCGCTCCAGGGCGTCCACCAGGGCACCGGAGCGGTACTTCTCGCGCTCGCCGCCTCCCTCCTCGTCCGCAGGGGCATGCTGGCGATGCGGTCCCGCGCCGTGCGGCCGCCGCACGGGGACGGCGCGCCGGCCGTGTCGCCGAAGGACCGTGTGTGATCACGTTCAGGACCTGGACCGCCTGGCCCTCCCGGGAGGCACTGACCGGGCAGGGCCGGACGGATTCCAGGCGCCGTATCGCCCACGTGATCCGGCTGTTCGTCCTCGGCGGCCTGTTCTGGTCGACGTTCGCCCGTGACGAGGTCTCCGGCTGGGGCGCGGCCGCGGCCACCGCGGGCCTCCTCGCCGTCGCCGCCTGCGTCTGGTCCTTCCACCGCACCACCCTGCGGCACGAACTGTGGCGGTCGCTCGGGCTGCTGGCGCTGCTGATGGGCGCGGGGGCGGGCGCCCACGAGGCCGGGTTCGACATCCCGGCCGTCGTGCTGTGGTGCGTCTGCGCGGTCAGCGCCCTGGAACGCCTGCCGTTCGCGGCCGGGCTGCCCGTCGGCCTGGTCGCGCTCGGCGCCTTCGCGGCGGTCAACCACGACGCCTGGCTCACCACGCTCCTCACCGCCGCGGGGCTGCTGCTGGCCGGGTACGTCCTGCGGCTCGACGCGGAGGCGCGCGGGACCGCGCAACGGCTCCTCGCGCAGGAACGCGCCGCCCGCGCCGCCGAGGCGGAGTCCGCCGCGCTCGCGGAGCGCGCCAGGATCGCCCGGGACATCCACGACGTCCTGGCGCACAGCCTCTCCGCGCAGCTCGTCCACCTGGAGGCGGCGCGGCTGCGCATCGAGCGGGAACCGCCCGGCGAGTTCCGCGACCAGATCCTCGAACGGGTCGTCGGCGCCCGCTCCATGGCCCGGGAGGGACTGAACGAGACCCGCCAGGCGCTCTCCGCCCTTCGCGGCGAGATGGCCCCCCTCGGGGAGTACCTGCGGGAGCTGGCCGCGACGGACGGCGCCGAGGTCGAGATCGCCGGCGCGCCCAGGGCGCTGAGCGCCGAGGCGTCGCAGACGGTGCGCCGGGTGGTCCAGGAGGCCCTGACCAACGTGCGCAAGCACGCCGCGGGCGCGCGGGTGCGGATCCGCCTCACGTACGGGACGGACGACGTGTCGCTGGAGGTACGGGACTCGGGCGGCACGGGCAAGGGCCCGGCCGGGCTCGGCACGTCCGGGTCCGGGTACGGTCTGCTCGGGATGCGCGAGCGGGCCGAACTGCTCGGCGGCACGCTGGAGGCCGGTTCCGGGGGCCCCGGCGGGAAGGGGTTCAGCGTGCGGCTGCGAGTACCGGCGTGACGGACCGGGCGGCGGGTGCCGGCGCGGACGGCGGCCGGGCACCGGCGCGGGTGGTCGTGGCCGACGACCAGGCCGTGGTCCGCGAGGGCATCGTGATGCTGCTCGGGCTGCTGCCCGGCATCGAGGTCGTCGGGGCCGCGCGCGACGGCGAGGAGGCGGTGGCCCTCGTCGCCGGACTCGCCCCCGACGTGGTGCTGATGGACCTGCGGATGCCGCGCTGCGACGGCGTGGAGGCCACCCGCCGGATCCGTACGGACCATCCGGGCACCCAGGTCGTGGTGCTCACGACGTACGCCGACGACGAGTCCCTGTTCGCGGCGCTGCGGGCGGGCGCCCGGGGCTACCTGACCAAGGACGCGCGGGGTGAGGAGATCGTCCGGGCCGTCGACGACGTCCTGGCGGGCGAGGCCGGGCTCGCCCCCGCCGTCCAGCGCCGCCTGCTGGAGCGGGTCACGGCGCCGCCGCCGGACCCGGGGCCGGCCGAACTGCCCGACGGGCTGACCGCGCGGGAGGCCGAGGTGCTGACGCTGGTCGCCGAGGGGCTCTCCAACAAGGAGATCGCGGGGCGCTTGCACATCGGCGCGGCCACTGTGAAGACCCACATCAACAACCTCTTCGCCAAGACGGGCGTGCGGGACCGGGCACAGGCGGTGCGGTACGCGTACCGGCGCGGCCTCGTCCCGCCCCCGGAGCCGGGGACTCCTGTCACCTGATGGGGTGAAGTCGGGGGAGTGGAGAGTCCGGGGTCCTCCCCTTCTGTCCATCCTTGGGACGCGGCCGAAACGGTTCGCTGACAAGGAGAGTTGACCGGTGGAGAAGCAGGAAGGGCGTGAGCCCGCGGCGGTGCGGCTCGACGACCCGTGGTACGACGCGCTGGCCGACGGCTGGGGCGACCTGGACGGTACGGGACTCCCCGCCGGCCCCGCTGCCGACGCCGGCCCCGCCGACGACACCGCCGTACCGGACGGATCGCAGGCTCCCGGGCACGGCCCCAGCGCCGCCGACATCTACGGGGAAGTGCAGCGCAGCGCCGCCTTCCAGGAGGTGCGTGGCCGCTACCGCAGGTTTGTCGTCCCCGCCTCGGTCGCCTTCTTCGTCTGGTACTTCGCGTACGTGGTCGCGGCGACCGCCGCGCCCGGGTTCATGGCCAGGCCGGTGGTGGGCGCGGTGAACGTGGCGATGGTGGCCGGGCTCGGCCAGTTCCTCTCCACCTTCCTGCTGACCTGGGCGTACGCGCGGCACGCGCGGCTGCACCGGGACCGGGCGGCGCTCGAACTGCGCTGGGAGACCCAGGAGATGACGCGGGGGGCGGAACGATGAGCGGCGACCACCAGACCCTGGCGCTGGTGCTGTTCAGCGCGTTCGTCGCGGTCACCCTGGGCATCACCACCTGGGTGAGCCGCGACCGCCGCGGTTCGGCGGAGGAGTTCTACGCGGGCGGGCGGCTGTTCTCGCCGATGGAGAACGGATTCGCCATCGCGGGCGACTACATGTCCGCCGCCTCCTTCCTCGGCATCTCGGGGGTGATCGCCCTCTTCGGCTACGACGGCGTGCTCTACTCGGTCGGTTTCCTCGTCGCCTGGCTGGTGGTGCTCCTGCTCGTCGCCGAACTCGTCCGCAACTGCGGGCGGTTCACCCTCGCCGACGTGATCGCCGCGCGGATGGGCGAGCGGCCGGTGCGGATCGCCGCGGGCACCTCCTCGGTCACCGTCTCCGTGCTCTACCTGGTGGCGCAGATGGTCGGCGCGGGCAGCCTGGTGGCGCTGCTGCTGGGCGGTACGAGCGGGGCGGCGCGCGCCTGGACGGTGATCGGGGTGGGCGCGCTGATGGTCGTGTACGTGTCGCTCGGCGGGATGCGGGCGACGACCTGGATCCAGATCGTCAAGGCCGTGCTGCTGATGGCGGGCGCGGTCGCGCTGACCGTGCTGGTGCTGGTCCGCTTCCACGGGAACGTCAACGCCCTGCTGAACAGCGCCGTCGCGCACAGCGGCCACGGCAGGGAGTTCCTGGCGCCGGGGCTCAAGTACGGCGGGGACTGGACCGCCCGCCTCGACTTCATCAGCCTCGGCCTCGCGCTGGTCCTCGGCACGGCGGGGCTGCCGCACATCCTGTCCCGCTTCTACACCGTGCCCACCGCCCGGGCCGCCCGCCGGTCCGTCGTGTGGTCCATCGGGCTCATCGGCTCCTTCTACCTGATGACGATCGTGCTGGGCTTCGGCGCGGCCGCGCTGGTCGGCTCCGACGCCGTACGGGCCTCGAACGCGGCGGGGAACACCGCCGTACCGCTGCTGGCCCTGGACCTGGGCGGCGGGGCCGGATCGACCGGAGGAACGGTTCTCTTCGCGGTGGTCGCGGCGATCGCCTTCGCGACGATCCTCGCCGTCGTCGCGGGCGTCACGCTCGCCTCGTCCGCGTCCGTCGCGCACGACCTGTACGCGTCGCTGCGGCGCGCGCACGGCAAGCCGCGCGGCGAGGTGGCGGTGGCGCGGGTGGCGGCGGTGGGCATCGGGGCGGTGGCGATCGGGCTGAGCCTGCTGGCGCAGAACCTGAACGTGGCGTTCCTGGTCGGGCTGGCCTTCGCGGTCGCCGCCTCGGCGAACCTGCCCGTCCTGCTCTACTCGCTGTTCTGGCGGAACTTCACCACCAGGGGCGCGGTCTGGTCCGTGTACGGGGGACTGATTCCGGCCGTTCTGCTCGTGGTGCTCTCGCCGGTCGTGTCGGGCAGCCCCGACGCGATCCTCCCCGGGGTCGACTTCCATATCTTCCCGCTCCAGAACCCGGGCCTGGTCTCGATCCCGCTGGGCTTCCTGGCCGGGTGGATCGGTACGGTCACCTCGCCGGAGCCGCCGGACGCGGCGAAGCACGCGGAGACGGAGGTGCGGTCGCTGACGGGGGCCGGGGCGGTGTGAGGGCCGGGCGTCCCGGGCGCGGTCAGGGGTGCGGCCACGCGTAGCGGTGTTCGGGGCGGCCGGTCTCCCCGTACCGCAGGGTCAGGCGGACCCGCCCCGCCCGCTCCAGGAGTTTGAGGTAGCGCTGCGCGGTCTGCCGGCTCATGCCCGCCCGCGCGGCGATCTCCTGGGCGGAGAGCGGGCCCCCGGCGCCCAGGAGCACCTGGCGGACGACCTCCGCGGTGGCGGGGGAGTGGCCGGTGGGGAGCGTGGGGACGGTGGAGGCGGACAGGGCCCCGAACATGCGGTCCACCTCGGACTGTTCGGCCTCGCCGCCGCTCTCCAGCGCGCGGCGCAGTGCCGCGTACGCCTCCAGCTTCGACCGCAGGCCCGCGAAGGTGAACGGTTTGACCAGGTACTGGACCGCGCCGTGCCGCATCGCCGCCTGGACGGTGGCCATGTCGCGGGCCGCCGTCACCATGATCACGTCGGTCTCACGGCCCAGAGCGCGCAGCTCCCGCACCACCGTCAGGCCGTTCTCGTCGGGCAGGCCGTGGTCGAGCAGGACGAGGTCGACGCGGCGCTCGGCGAGCCGCGCGAGCGCCTCGGCGGCGGAGTGCGCCCGGGCCACGACCCGGAAGCCCGCCACCTTGGCCACGTACGCGCAGTTGATCTCCGCGACCCGGAGGTCGTCGTCCACGACCAGTACGTCGATCACGCGTCCCCCGCCGCCCCACGATCCGCCGCCCCACGATCCGCCTCGGCATGGTCCGTCGCCCCACGGTCCGCCCCACGATCCTCCGGGCCCAGTGCCTCCGGGAGGACGACGGTGAACTCCGCGCCGCCGTCCGCCGACCCACCGACCCGTACGCTCCCGCCCTGCCGTTCCGCGAGCCTGCGCACCAGCGCCAGACCGAGGCCGCGCCTGCCGTGGGACGGCGGCGCCTTGGTCGACCAGCCCTCGGAGAAGATCAGGTCACGCTGATGGTCCGGGACCCCCGGGCCGCTGTCGGAGACGCACAGCACGACCGTCCGGCCCTCGGCGCGCAGCCCCACCTCGACGCGCGCCTCCGCCGAACCCGCGGCGGCGTCCAGCGCGTTGTCCACCAGGTTGCCGAGGACGGTGACCAGGCCCTGCGGATCCACCGAACGGTCCGGCAGGAAGGTCTCCGGGGAGAGCCGCAGCGAGACACCGCGCTCGGCGGCGACCGCGGCCTTGCCGACCAGGAGCGCCGCCGCCAGCGGGTCGTGGACCCGCTCGGTGACCTGCTCGGCGGTGACCCGGTGCACCCCGGCCACCTCGGTGACGAACGCGGCCGCCTCGTCGTGCATCCCCAGCTCCAGCAGCCCGAGGAGGGTGTGCATCCGGTTGGCGTGCTCGTGGTCCTGGGCGCGCAGGGCGTCGATCAGCCCGCGGGTCGCGTCCAGTTCCCGGCCCAGCCGCTCCAGCTCGGTCCGGTCGCGGAGGGTGGCGACCGCGCCGCCGTCGTCGGTCGGCATCCGGTTGGCGACCAGGACGCGGCTGCCCCGTACCGTCAGCAGGTCCTCGCCCCGGACACGGCCCGACAGGACGTCGGCGGTGCGTCCCGCGCCGAGCGCGTCCTCCAGCGGCCGGCCCGTCGCCTCGGGGCCGAGGCCCAGGAGCCGCTGCGCCTCGTCGTTCATCAGCCGGATCCGGCCGGCCGGATCGAGGGCGACCACGCCTTCGCGCAGGCCGTGCAGCATGGCCTCGCGTTCGGCGAGGAGGGCCGCGATGTCGGAGAAGGCCAGGTCATGGGTCTGGCGCTGGAGCCGCCGGGAGATCAGGTACGCGGCGAGCGCGCCGGCCGCCAGCGCCCCGCCGGCGTAGGCGAGCAGTCCGGGGATCGCGGCGAGGAGCCGGTCGCGGACACTGTCGTACGCGATCCCGACCGATACGGCCCCGACGATGCGGCCGGCGTCGTCCCGCAGCGGGACCTTGCCCCGCGCCGAGCGCCCCAGGGTGCCGCTGTCGATCTCCATGACGTGCGCGCCCGCGAGGGCCCTGCCCGGGTCGGTGGAGACGACCCTGCCGATCTGGCGGGTGTCGGTGTGCGACCAGCGCACCCCGCGCCTGTCCATGATCACCACGTACTCGGCGCCGGTGGCCTTCCGTATCCGCTCCGCCTCGGCCTGCACCGGCCCCGCGCTCGACGGGCGCGAGCCGAGGAGCGCGTCGGCGACCCGGGCGGAGGCGGTGGTCTCGGCGATCGCGAGGGCCCGGCGCATCGCCTGGTCGTCCAACTGCGCGCTGAGGGGCGCCAGGAAGAGGCCGGTGGCGAGCACGGTCACCCCGGCGGCGACGGCGAGTTGCATCAGGAGCACCTGGGAGAAGACCCGGCGTGGCCGGCCGAACCGCCGTCGTCGCTCCGACGGCGCCATCCCCAGGGTGATCGGTCCGGCGCTCATGTGTACGAACGGTAGAGGTCCGGGCCTCCTTTCCGAAATTTCCACATTCACGCAAGAAACTTGCAAGCTTTGCGGGTCGCTTACGTTTCCCAGTTCGGGGGCCAGATGCGGCCTGTTGTGCGCCTGTGGCAGCCAACTCACGGGGCGGCCCGAGGGATTTGGTTCTGTCGGAGCTGTGGACGGACTCGCATTTCTCTGCAACTCTCTGACCGCTAAACGCAAAAGACTCCGCTGATCAGTGCAGAAACGCTTGCCGCCGAGGCAGGCAGCCAGAGCCGCGCCCTCGCCGCCCCCGCGCCGAGGCCGAAGATCGGGGATCCATGAGATCGCTACGCCGGAGATGGCGGTTCCTCTCCACCGCCGTTGCCACCAGTCTTGTGATGGTGGGCTGGCCGTCACTCGCCGCTTCCGCGGCCGACGGCCCCAACATCGCCGCGGGGCGGACCGCGGCGGCCAACGCGACCACGGGCAACGGAACGGCCCGCAGTGTCACGGACGGCAACCAGTCCACCTACTGGGAGGGCAACGGCAAGTCCTCGCAGTGGGTGCAGTCGGACCTCGGGTCCAGCAAGCGCGTCGACCAGGTCACGCTGAAGCTCCCCGCCGGGTGGGAGAGCCGCAAGCAGACCCTCTCCCTCCAGGGCAGTGAGGACGGCACCAGCTTCTCCACGCTGAAGTCGTCCGCCACGTACTCCTTCAGCAAGGGTGCGGGCAACAAGGTCACCGTCGCCTTCCCTGCGACCAAGGCGCGCTTCGTCCGCGCCGACTTCACGGACAACTCGGCGGGCAAGAAGGCCCAGTTGTCCGAGCTGGAGGTGCACGCCGCCGCCGCGGCCTCGGTGAACCTCGCCCTCGGCAAGACCCTCACGGCGAGCAGCTTCACCCAGGTGTACGGCCCGGGCAACGCCAACGACGGCAACAAGGCCACCTACTGGGAGAGCAACAACAACGCCTTCCCGCAGTGGATCCAGGCCGACCTGGGCTCGTCCGTCGGCGTCAACCAGGTGGTCCTGCGCCTGCCCGACGGCTGGGGCGCCCGGGACCAGACGCTCAAGGTCCAGGGCAGCACCAACAACAGCGCCTTCACGGACCTGACGGCCTCCAAGGCCTACACGTTCAACTCCGCGGGCGCGAACTCGGTGACGATCTCCTTCGACGCCACCACCCAGCGCTACGTGCGGATCCTCATCACCGCCAACACCCAGCAGCCCGGCGGCCAGCTCTCCGAGCTGGAGGTCTACGGCCCCGAGACCGGTGACACCACGGCCCCGAGCGCGCCGACCGAACTGACCTACACGCAGCCCGCGTCCGGCCAGATCCGGCTGTCCTGGCGGCCCTCCACGGACAACACGGCCGTGACGGGTTACGACATCTACGCCAACAACCAGCTGCGCAGCAGCGTCGCGGGCAACGTCACGACCTTCACGGACAGCCAGCCCGCGAGCGCGACCGTCACCTACTACGTACGGGCGAAGGACGCGGCCGGGAACGTCTCCGGGAACAGCAACACCGTGACCCGCGCCGGGGCCTCGGGCGACACCCAGGCGCCCACCGCCCCCGCGAACCTGACCTACACCCAGCCCGCCTCCGACCAGGTCCGCCTGGCGTGGGGCGCGTCGAGCGACAACACGGGCGTGACGGGCTACGACGTCTACGCCAACAACGTGCTGCGCGGCAGCGTCGCGGGCAACGTCCTCACCTACACGGACACCCAGTCCGCGGGCGCCACGGTCTCGTACTTCGTCCGGGCGAAGGACGCGGCCGGGAACGTCTCGTCCAACAGCAACACGGTCACCAGGAACGGCACGCCGGGCACGGCCACCAACCTCGCCGTCGGCAAGCCAATCACCGCGTCCTCCTCGGTCTTCACGTTCGTCGCGGAGAACGCCAACGACAACAGCACGAGCACCTACTGGGAGGGCGCGGGCGGCAGTTACCCCAACACCCTCACGGTGAAGCTCGGCGCCAACGCCGACACGGACTCCGTCGTCGTCAAGCTCAACCCCGACAGCAGCTGGGGGCAGCGCACCCAGAACATCCAGGTGCTCGGCCGCGAGCAGAACGCCACGGGCCTCACCAGCCTGGTGGCCGCGCGGGACTACACCTTCACCCCGGGGACCGGCAACTCGGTCACCATCCCGGTCGGCGCGCGCGTCGCCGACGTCCAGCTGAAGTTCAACTCCAACACCGGCTCCGGCGCGGGCCAGGTCGCCGAGTTCCAGATCCTCGGGGACCCGGCGCCCAACCCGGACCTCCAGGTCACGGCCGTCAGCGCGAGCCCCGCGTCGCCGGTCGAGTCCGACGCGATCACCGTGTCGGCGACCGTGCGCAACGCCGGCGCGCTCGCCGCCCCGGCCAGCACCGTCGACCTGCGGCTCAGCGGCACGAAGGTCGGCTCCGCCTCGGTGGGCGCCCTCGCGGCGGGGGCCTCGGCCACCGTCACCGCGAACATCGGCCCGCGTGACTCCGGTACGTACCAGCTCAGCGCGGTCGCGGACCCGGCCAACGCGGTCGTCGAGTCGAACGAGACCAACAACACCTTCACCAACGCCACCAACCTCGTGGTGCGGCCGGTCGACAGCTCCGACCTGGTCGCGGGCTCGGTCACCACCTCGCCCTCCTCGCCGTCGGCCGGTGACACGGTCACCTTCTCGGCGACGATCAAGAACCAGGGCACGGTGGCCTCCGCGTCCGGCAGCCACGGCATCACGCTGACGCTGCTGAACTCCACGGGCGGCACGGTCAGGACCCTGACCGGCGCCTACAACGGCACGCTCGCCCCGGGCGCGACCTCCGCCACGGTGGGCCTCGGCACCTGGCCCGCCGCGAACGGCTCGTACACCGTCCGGGTCGTCCTCGCGGACGACGCGAACGAACTGCCGGTCAAGCGCGCGAACAACACCAGCAGCCAGCCCCTTTTCGTCGGCCGCGGCGCCAACATGCCGTACGACATGTACGAGGCGGAGGACGGTGTCACCGGTGGCGGCGCGCAGGTCGTCGGTCCCAACCGGACCGTCGGCGACGTCGCGGGCGAGGCCTCGGGACGCAAGGCCGTCACCCTCAACAACACCGGCAACTACGTGGAGTTCACCACCAGGGCCAGCACCAACACGCTGGTCACCCGCTTCTCCATCCCGGACTCCGCGGGCGGCGGTGGCATCAACTCGACGCTGAACGTCTACGTCGACGGTACGTTCCTGAAGGCGATCGACCTCACGTCGAAGTACGCGTGGCTGTACGGCAACGAGACCGGTCCCGGCAACTCGCCCGGCGCCGGCGGCCCCCGTCACATCTACGACGAGGCCAACATCCTCCTGGGCAGGACCGTCCCGGCGGGCAGCAAGATCCGCCTCCAGAAGGACGCCGCGAACACCACCACGTACGCGATCGACTTCGTCAACCTGGAGCAGGCCACCGCGGTGGCGAACCCGGACCCGGCCACGTACACCGTGCCGACCGGATTCACCCAGCAGGACGTCCAGAACGCCCTGGACCGGGTCCGGATGGACACCACGGGCAGGCTCGTGGGCGTCTACCTGCCGGCCGGTGACTACCAGACCTCCAGCAAGTTCCAGGTCTACGGCAAGCCCGTGAAGGTGATCGGCGCGGGACCCTGGTTCACCAGGTTCTTCGCCCCGGCCACGCAGGACAACACGGACGCCGGCTTCCGCGTCGAGGCCGCCGCGAAGGGCTCGTCCTTCACGAGCTTCTCGTTCTTCGGCAACTACACCTCGCGCATCGACGGCCCCGGAAAGGTCTTCGACCTCTCCAACGTCTCCGACATCACGATCGACAACATCTGGAACGAACACACCGTCTGCCTCTACTGGGGCGCGAACGCGGACCGGATCACGATCAGCAACTCCCGTATCCGCAACACGTTCGCCGACGGCGTCAACATGACCAACGGCAGCACCGACAACCACGTCGTGAACAACGACGCGCGGGCCACCGGTGACGACGCGTTCGCCCTCTTCTCGGCGATCGACGCGGGCGGCGCGGACATGTACAACAACGTCTACGAGAACCTCTCGGCGACGCTGGTGTGGCGTGCGGCGGGCCTGGCCGTGTACGGCGGCTACCGCAACACGTTCCGCAACATCCACATCGCGGACACGCTCGTCTACTCGGGCATCACGGTCAGCTCGCTGGACTTCGGCTACCCGATGAACGGCTTCGGGACCGAGCCCACGACGATCGAGAACGTGTCGATCATCAGAGCCGGCGGCCACTTCTGGGGCAGCCAGACCTTCCCGGGCATCTGGTTGTTCTCCGCCTCGAAGGTGTTCCAGGGGATCCGGATCAACAACGTCGACATCGTCGATCCGACCTACAGCGGCATCATGTTCCAGACCAACTACGTAGGCGGTCAGCCGCAGTTCCCGATCAAGGACACCATCCTCAGCGACATCTCGATCACCGGGGCCAAGAAGAGCGGCGACGCCTTCGACGCCAAGTCCGGCTTCGGACTGTGGGCGAACGAGCAGCCGGAGGCGGGCCAGGGACCGGCGGTCGGTGAGGTCACCTTCAACGGCCTGACGCTCAACGGGAACGCCGTGGACATCAGGAACACGACGCCCAACTTCAAGATCATCATCAACCCGTAGGGAGGCACGGGGCGGCCCTCCCCGGGGGTCCCTGAGATGATGCCGGCCGGAGCGATCCGGCCGGCATCACCCATGTTGGCGTCTTTACGCTGGGGAGCAAGCCGCTTGCAGCATTTGCGATAGTCTTGCGTGTATGACGCGACGACTTGCTCAGGTTGCTAAGAAGGTTGGGGTCAGCGAGGCCACGGTCAGCCGGGTTCTCAACGGCAAACCAGGTGTCTCGCAGTCCACGCGCCAGTCCGTGCTCACCGCGCTGGACGTCCTCGGCTACGAGCGCCCCACCCAGCTGCGCGGGGAGCGGGCGCGGCTCGTCGGTCTGGTCCTGCCCGAGCTCCAGAATCCCATCTTCCCGGCCTTCGCCGAGGTGATCGGGGGTGCGCTGGCCCAGCAGGGGCTGACGCCCGTGCTCTGTACGCAGACCAAGGGCGGGGTCTCCGAGGCGGACTACGTGGAGCTGCTGCTCCAGCAGCAGGTGTCCGGGGTGGTCTTCGCCGGCGGGCTGTTCGCGCAGGCGGACGCCCCGCACGACCACTACCGGCAGCTCGCCGAGCGCAAGATCCCGGTGGTGCTGATCAACGCGCCGATCGAGAACCTCGACTTCCCCTGCATCTCCTGCGACGACGCGGTCGCCGTCGAACAGGCCTGGCGCCACCTCGCCTCGCTGGGCCACGAGCGCATCGGGCTGGTGCTCGGCCCCTCGGACCACGTGCCGTCCCGGCGCAAGCTGGCGGCCGCCCTCGCGACCGCCAAGGCCGCCCGGGCGAAGCTCCCCGACGAGTACATCGAGCGGTCCATGTTCTCCCTGGAGGGCGGCCAGGCGGCGGCGTCGCGCCTGCTGGACCGGGGTGTCACGGGCATCATCTGCGCGAGCGACCCGCTGGCCCTGGGGGCGGTACGGGCGGCGCGCCGCCGCGGCCTCGACGTACCGCGTGAGGTGTCGGTCGTCGGCTTCGACGACTCCGCGTTCATGAACTGCACCGAGCCCCCGCTGACCACGGTCCGCCAGCCCATCGAGGCCATGGGGCGGGCGGCGGTGGAGATGCTGACCGCGCAGATCCAGGGCGGCGCCGTGCCGCCGGGGGAGCTGCTCTTCGAGCCGGAGCTGGTGGTACGGGGCTCCACGGCGCAGGCCCCGCGGGCCGTCGTACGGGCCGAGGCGGCGGCGCGCGGCTGAGCGCGGCGCCCCGGTCGGCGCCCGGCCGACGACAACGCTGTCATCGCCGTCGTGCTGCCAGCCGTGCACCCGGCCGTTCTCCCGCCGCGCCGCCGGCCGGACACCTTTGTCGAACTCTTTCGTAACGCGCGTGAAATATTGCGTACCTGAGTCCGGGGGCCGTCGGACCCCGCCCTCAGGTACGCAGGATGCCCTCCAGCCGGCGCGCCGCCACCGCCAGGCCGAGGCCGCCCAGCGCGAGCAGGTACAGGACGGGCACGATCAGCCCCGTACCGGCCTCGCCCAGGAACGGGCCGCGCAGCAGCTCGACGCTCTGGTAGAGCGGCAGGCACTCCACCACGACCCGCAACGGGCGCGGATAGACGTCCAGCGGGTAGAAGGTCGTCGCGAAGAGGAACATCGGCAGCATCGCCAGCTGGATGAACTGGAAGTCCTGCCAGTCGCGCAGGAACGTCACCACGGCCAGGCCGACCGCCGCGAAGGCGAAGCCGATCAGCAGGGCGCCGGGCACCACCAGGAGCGCCCAGGGGCTGTGGACGAGGCCGAGGGCCGTGACGACGACCAGGAACCCCGCCGTGACGAGGGTGCCCCGCAGCAGCGCCCACGCGACCTCGCCGAGCGCCACGTCCCGTACCGTCATCGGCGTCGTCAGGATCGACTCGTACGTACGGTCCGTCCTGAGCTTGCCGAACATGTTGAAGGTGGTCTCGTTCATCGCGCCGTTCATGGCGGCGGTGGCCAGCAGCGCGGGGGCGACGAACTCCGCGTAGCCGGTGGACGGGTCGGGCAGGCCGGGGACGTGGCCGACCAGGTGTCCGATGCCGACGCCGAACGAGAGCAGGTAGAGCACCGGTTCGAAGACCTCGGCGAGCAGCAGCGGCCAGGTGTGCCGGTAGATCATGAGATTGCGTTCGACCATGGTCGCGGCCGGCATGGCGGTCCGTCCTTCTTCGCCTCGGGGATCGTCGTGGGTACGGGGGTGGCCGGGGCCGTCAGGTGTGCAGCCGGCGCTCGTAGCGGCGCCGGGCCAGCAGGACGCCCGCCACCGTCAGCGCGGCCAGCACCCCGGTGTGCAGGGCGGCGCCGCCCGCGGTGGCGGTGCCCAGCGCGAGCGAGCGGCACAGCTCGACGCCGTGCCAGAGCGGTGAGAGGTACGCCAACGGCTCGACCGCGTCGGGCAGTTGGGAGAGGGGGAAGAACGCCCCGGAGAACATGTACAGCGGCATGACGACAAAGCGGAACAGCGCCTCCAGCCCGGCCTGCCGGTCGAGCGTCACCGACCAGGCCGTCAGCGGCGCCGCGAAGGCGAACCCCGCGAGGACGGCGGCCGGGACCACCAGGGGGGCGCGGGCGGGGGCCACCGCGCCGAACGCGGTCGCGACGGCGGTGAAGAGGAACGCGCTCACGACCAGTCGGACGAGGATGTAGAGCAGGTGCCCGTGGAGGATGTCGGCGGGCCGCAGCGGGGTGGCCGCGGCCGCGCGGTAGTGGCCGCCGGGCCTGGCCGAGTCGTAGACGGGCCCCGCGGCGTCGACGAACGCGTTCTGCATGCTCGCGGCGGCGAGCAGGCCCGGGGTGAGGAAGGCCAGGTACGAGCCGCCGTGCAGGGCGGGATCGGCGCGGTCGCCGACCAACTGGCCGAGGCCCATGCCGATCCCGGTGAGGAACAGCAGGGGGTTGGCGACGCTGATCACGACCGTGCCCCGCCAGGTGCGGCGCCAGAGGTGCAGCCAGTAGGACAGTTCGCGCAGGGCGGGGTGGCGGACGCCCGGGGACGCGGGCACGGACAGGGGCGTGGGCATCGGCGCGCCTCCTAGTCGACCAGGCTGCGGCCGGTGAGCGTCAGGAAGACGTCCTCCAGGCTCGCGCGGCGGACGAGTGCGGTGACGGGAGTGATCCCGCGGGCGTGGACGGCGGCGAGGGTGGCCTCGCCGTCGTCGGTGTGGAGGAGCAGCCGGTCCGGCAACTCCTCGGCGCGGTCGACCAGTTCGCGGGCCTTGTCCACCAGGGCCCGGTGCTCTGCGGGTTCGAAGCGCAGCTCCAGCACCTCGCGGGTGACGTACCGCTCGATCAGCGCGGCGGGGGAGCCCTCGGCGACGATCCGGCCGCCGTCCATGACCACCAGCCGGTCGCACAACTGCTCGGCCTCGTCCATGTAGTGGGTCGTCAGGATGAGCGTCACGCCGTTCTGCCTGAGCTGGAACAGCCGTTCCCAGAGCAGGTGCCTGGCCTGGGGGTCGAGGCCGGTGGTCGGTTCGTCCAGCAGGACGATCTCCGGTTCGTTGACCAGCGCGCGGGCGATGGTCAGCCGCCGCCGCATCCCGCCGGACAGGGCCTCGACCCGTTCGTCGGCCTTCTCGGTGAGGCGGGCGAACTCCAGCAGCTCGTCGGCCCGTCCGCGGACCACCTTCCGGGGCAGCCCGAAGTAGCGGCCGTGGATGAGCAGGTTCTCCCGTACGGTCAACTCGGTGTCCACGCTGTCGTCCTGCGGCACGACACCCAGCCGGGAGCGGATGTACGCCCCGTCCGCCGCGGTGTCGCGCCCGAGGACGCGCAGGCTGCCGCCGGACGCCGGCGAGACGCAGGCGATCATGCGCATCGTGGACGACTTGCCCGCTCCGTTGGCGCCGAGCAGGCCGAACGCCTCGCCCCGGCGCACCTCGAAGTCGATCCCGTCGACGGCGGTGAAGTCGCCCCGGCCGCCCTTGCCCCGGTAGGCCTTGCGCAGCGCGCGAGCCTCGACGAGCGGTTCGCCGGCCCGGTCGCCCGCGCCGGTCCGGCCGTTCCGCTGGTCCGGTTCTGTCATGTGACCCCCCTTGCCGACAGCAACTTTTCACGTGGATGACGCAAAAGCCAGACATTTGACGGGTCGCCCCCGGAACGCGGCGGGAGCGCGAGGGACTTCGCCTACGTCGATCGGTCGGGGGCGGTCTACGCGCGCTGCGCCGTTCGCCGTACGGACGGCTGCCGGGCCTCCCGCCGACCGCCGCGGACCGGGGCAAGCCGCTTGCGGCATCTGCGTAAAATTTGCGTCGGCGGGGCGCAGGATCTGCAAGAAACGTGAGCCTTCCGGCGAGGTGCGGGATGGCCGAAATCCCCTTTCCGGAACCGGGGTTGAGCCCCGCGAGCCAGGTGGGGCCGGGGCTCCTCGGGTCGGTACGCGTCACCCCGTGGCCTCGCGGGGCCGCTCCGGCGGGTTCTCGGCGGCCCCGCGCGGAACCGGGAGGCGTGGGGTCCGAAAGCGTGGGGTAGGCACCTCGCGCCGAGGTCGGCACATGCAGGTAGCTGTCAAGTATTTGCGAAATCGGAGCGACATATTGCGGACATCCGTAGTTAGTGGTTGAGTGAGCGCCGCCACACAGCGATGCGGCTGTTGGTTTGCCACGCTCCTGCCCAAGAGGGGTCCCACCGATGAGTAGTTCTGGGTTCCGCCGTACCTGTACCGCCGCGATAGCCACCGCGCTCGCCCTCACCGGTCTGGCCGCCTGCGGCTCGGGCGACGACAGCGGCGCGGACGGCAAGACACGTATCACCGTGAACTGCATGCCGCCCAAGAGCGCCAAGATCGACCGGAAGAGCTTCGAGGACGACATCGCGGCGTTCGAGAAGGCGAATCCGACGATCGACGTGGTGGGCCGCGACGCGTTCCCCTGCCAGGACCCCAAGACGTTCGACGCGAAGCTCGCCGGCGGCCAGATGGAGGACGTGTTCTACACGTACTTCACCGACGCCAAGCACGTCGTCGACATCAACCAGGCCGCGGACATCACGTCGTACGTGAAGGACATGAAGGGCTACAGCGACATCCAGCAGTCGCTGCGCGACGTCTACAGCGTCGACGGCAAGGTCTACGGCGTCCCGCGCACCAACTACTCGATGGGGCTCCTCTACAACCGGAAGCTCTTCACCGAGGCCGGACTCGACCCCAACAAGCCCCCGGCCACCTGGGAAGAGGTCCGCGCCGCCGCCAAGAAGATCGCGGCGCTCGGCAAGGGCTACGTCGGCTACGCGGACTACAGCGCCCAGAACCAGGGCGGCTGGCACTTCACCGCCGAGATGTACTCGCAGGGCGGTGACGTGGTCACCCCGGACGGCAAGAAGGGCGCCGTCGACACCCCCGAGGGCAAGGCCGTGCTCCAGACCCTCAAGGACATGCGCTGGACCGACAACTCGATGGGGACCAAGCAGCTGCTGATCCTCAACGACGTCCAGCAGATGATGGGCTCCGGCAAGCTCGGCATGTACATCTCCGCCCCGGACAACATCCCGATCCTGGTCAAGGAGAAGGGCGGCAAGTACGAGGACCTCGCGCTCGCCCCCATGCCCGGTGGCAAGGGCACGCTCGCGGGCGGCGACGGCTACATGTTCAACAAGAAGGACACCCCGGCCCAGATCAAGGCCGGCCTGAAGTGGCTGGAGTTCCAGACCAACACCCCTGGCTCCGGTCTCAACAACTGGAAGCGCGCGTCGGAGAACAAGGCCCCGGTCGGCCTGCCCGAGCCGCGCCTGTGGACCGGTGCCACGGACACCAAGGACCAGGAGCTCAAGAAGCAGTACGCCAACGTCCCGGTGGAGAACTACCAGCCCTTCCTCGACGGCAGCCAGGCGCTGACGCTCAAGCTGGAGCCGCCGCAGGCGCAGCAGATCTACTCCGTCCTCGACGGAGCGGTGTCCGCGGTCCTCACCAAGAAGGACGCGAACGTCGACAGTCTGCTGAAGGATGCCCAGTCCAAGATCGACGGAATTCTCGCGCGAGGCTGACGCACCGATGAAGACTGCCCAGGTCCCCCAGCGGTCCGCCGCCGCACCGCCCCCCACCACGGGGCAGCGGCCGGCGGGCCGCGGGGCCCCCAGCCCCTTCCGCCGCAAGCTGTCCCACCAGGCACGGGCCTACGGGTTCCTGCTCGGCGGGCTGCTCTGCTTCGCGCTGTTCTCCTGGTACCCGGCGATCCGCGCGGTGATCATCGCGTTCCAGAAGTACACCCCCGGATCCGCGCCGGAGTGGGTCGGGACCGACAACTTCACCCAGGTCTTCCAGGACCCGGAGTTCGGTGCGGCCTGGCGCAACACCCTGACGTTCACGCTGATCGCCCTGCTGATCGGCTTCGCCGTCCCGTTCGTGATGGCGCTCGTCCTCAACGAGCTGCGGCACGCCCGGGCGTTCTTCCGGGTGGTCGTCTACCTGCCGGTGATGATCCCGCCGGTGGTCAGCGCCCTGCTCTGGAAGTGGTTCTACGATCCGGGCGCGGGCCTCGCCAACGAGGTGCTCAGCTCGCTCCACCTGCCGACGTCGAACTGGTCCAACGGCGCCGACACCGCCCTGGTCTCGCTCGTCATCGTCGCCACCTGGGCCAACCTGGGCGGCACGGTCCTCATCTACCTCGCGGCGCTCCAGGGCATTCCCGGGGAGCTGTACGAGGCGGCGGAGCTCGACGGCGCGAGCATCTTCCAGCGGATCCGGCACGTGACCGTCCCGCAGACCCGCTTCATCATCCTGATGCTGATGCTCCTCCAGATCATCGCCACGATGCAGGTGTTCACCGAGCCCTTCGTGATCACCGGGGGCGGGCCCGAGAACTCCACCGTCACGATCCTCTACCTGATCTACAAGTACGCCTTCCTCTACAACAACTTCGGCGGGGCCTGCGCCCTCAGCGTGATGCTGCTGGTCGTGCTCGGCCTGTTCTCCGCCCTCTACCTGCGGCTCACCCGCACCGACGACTGAGAGGAGCGCAGCGCCATGACCCAGATCGCGCCGCCTCCCCGGGAGGTCTCTCCCGACGACCTCGCGGCCAGGAAACGTCCCGCCGGACCGGCGGTACGCACCCTCGTGTCCCCGCTCGCCCTCGCGAGCGCCAAGGGCAGGGCGGTCTACTGGACCGTCTTCACCGGGGTCGTGCTCGCCTTCGTCCTCGCCTTCCTGTTCCCCGTGTACTGGATGGTCACGGGGGCCATGAAGTCGCCGGACGAACTGGTGCAGACACCGCCGACGCTGTTCCCGAAGAGCTTCAGCCTCGGCGCGTACACCGATTCGTGGGAGTTGATGGACCTCCCCACGCATCTGTGGAACACGGTGGTGCAGGCCTCCGGTGCCTGGATCCTCCAGCTCGTCTTCTGCACGGCCGCGGCCTACGCCCTGTCCAAGCTGAAGCCCGCGTTCGGGAAGGTCATCCTCGGCGGCATCCTGGCCACCCTGATGGTCCCGGCCCAGGCCCTCGTCGTACCGAAGTACCTGACCGTCGCCGACCTGCCGCTCATCCACACCAGCCTGCTCAACGACCCGTTGGGCATCTGGCTGCCGGCCGTCGCCAACGCCTTCAACCTCTACCTGCTCAAGCGGTTCTTCGACCAGATCCCGCGTGACGTGCTGGAGGCGGCGGAGATCGACGGGGCGGGGAAGCTCCGCACGCTCTGGTCGATCCTGCTGCCGATGTCCAGGCCGGTCCTCGGCGTCGTGTCGATCTTCGCCCTGGTGGCGGTCTGGCAGGACTTCCTCTGGCCGCTGATGGTCTTCTCGGACACCGACAAGCAGCCCATCAGCGTGGCGCTCGTCCAGCTGTCGCAGAACATCTCGCTGTCGGTGCTGATCGCCGCCATGGTGATCGCCAGTATCCCGATGGTCCTGATGTTCCTCGTGTTCCAGCGCCACATCATCGCCGGCATCAGCGCCGGCAGTACGAAGGGCTGACCCGGCCAGGATCGGTCCCGCACCGCGACACCTCGCTCGTCCCACCCCCCTCATCTCACCCTGCCGAAGCCTTCGCACCGTGAGGCAGCTCTCCCCTGCCTCGTCGTCCCTCCGTGCACCTGGCGTCCCCGGTGTCCCGCACCACCGCGGACAGGCTCCAGGGCCCGGCCGCACCCGGCCGGGCCGACGATCCTGCGCACCGCCGCGCCGATTTCAGTCCCCGCTGCGGCGCGGCGGTGCGCAGCTCCCCACGCACCACCCTCGTCTCGTCACGGAAGGCACCGCCGTGAGGGCCAACGCACCAGCCCGAAAGGAACATCGCATGGAAGGCAGCCCTCTGGAGCCCGCCGCCCCGAACTGGTGGCGGGACGCCGCCATCTACCAGATCTACGTACGGAGCTTCGCCGACGGTGACGGAGACGGCACCGGGGATCTCGCGGGAGTGCGGGCCAGGCTGCCGTATCTGGTGGACCTGGGCGTCGAGGCCCTCTGGTTCACCCCCTGGTACCTGTCGCCGCTCGCGGACGGCGGCTACGACGTGGCGGACTACCGCACCATCGACCCGGCCTTCGGCACCCTGGCCGAGGCCGAGAAGCTCATCGCCGAGGCACGCGAACTGGGCATCCGTACGATCATCGACGTCGTGCCCAACCACGTCTCGGACCGGCACGCCTGGTTCAGGGCGGCGCTGGCCGCCGGTTCCGGCAGCCCCGAGCGCGAGCTGTTCCACTTCAAGGCCGGGCGCGGCGAGAACGGTGAGATCCCGCCCAACGACTGGGTGTCCGAGTTCGGCGGCACCCCCTGGACCCGCCTCGACGACGGCGAGTGGTACCTCCACCTCTTCGCCACCGAGCAGCCCGACCTCAACTGGGCGCATCCCGCGGTGCGCCGGGAGCACGAGGACGTGCTGCGGTTCTGGTTCGAGCGGGGGGTGGCGGGAGTACGGATCGACTCGGCGGCGCTGCTCGCCAAGGACCCGGCGCTGCCCGACTTCGGCGAGGGCGACCCCCACCCGTTCGTCGACCGCGACGAGCTGCACGACATCTACCGCTCGTGGCGCGCCATCGCCGACGAGTACGGCGCGATCTTCGTGGGCGAGGTGTGGCTGCCCGACACCGAGCGCTTCGTGCGCTACCTGCGCCCCGACGAGCTGCACACGGCCTTCAACTTCAAGTTCCTGGCCTGTCCGTGGGACCCGGCGCTGCTGCGGGCCGCGATCGACGAGACGCTCGCCGAGCACGCGCCGGTCGGGGCGCCCGCGACATGGGTGCTCTGCAACCACGACGTGACCCGCACGGTCACCCGGTACGGGCGCGAGGCCACCGGCTTCGACTTCGCGGCCAAGGCCTTCGGCACGCCCACGGACCTGGAGCTGGGCACCCGCAGGGCCCGCGCCGCCGCGCTGCTCTCGCTGGCGCTGCCCGGCGCGGTCTACCTCTACCAGGGCGAGGAGCTGGGCCTGCCCGAGGCGGACATCCCGCTGGACCGGATCCAGGACCCGATGCACTTCCGGTCGGGCGGCAAGGACCCGGGGCGCGACGGGTGCCGCGTACCGCTGCCGTGGGTCGCGGACGAGCCGTACGCAGGCTTCGGCTCGGAGGCCGAGCCGTGGCTGCCGCAGCCCGCGTCCTGGGCGTCGTACGCGGCCGACCTCCAGGCGGCCGATCCCGCGTCGATGCTGAACCTCTACCGCGAGGCGCTGCGGCTGCGCAGGACCGAGGCGGGCTTCGGCGACGGGCCCGTGGAGTGGCTGGACGCGGCGCCCGGTGTGCTGTCGTTCACGAGAGCCGACGGCCTGATCTGCGTCCTCAACCTCGGCGCGGAGCCGGTGGACCTGCCGGCCCACTCGTCCGTCCTGCTGACCAGCGAACCGCTGGACGCGGACGGGCGCCTCGCCCGGGACACGGCGGCCTGGCTGCGGGCCTGACCCCGCGCCCCCGCCCGTACGACCTCTCGCCTCCCCGCGCCGTCCCACGGCGCGGGGAGGCGAGGCGGAGGCCTACGCATACGCCTCCACCCCCCCCACAGAAAGGCGCAGGATCCGTCCATGTCCAAACGTGTCAGGTGCATGACTACCGCACTGTCCACCGCGGTGGCGGTCGCCGCGACGGGGCTCGCCCTCGTCGCCCCCACGGCGACGGCCACCACCCAGGCCGCTGCCGCGGCCCCGCCCCGTGCGGCGGCCGCCGCCGCCGGCGCGAGCCTTCCCTTCCGGTCCGTGGAGGCCGAGAGCGCCACCACCAACGGCGCCAGGATCGGCCCCGACTACACGCAGGGCTCCCTCGCCTCCGAGGCGTCGGGCCGCCAGGCGGTACGGCTCAACGCGGGCCAGAGCGTCGAGTTCACCCTCCCGGCCGCCGCCAACGCCCTCAACGTCGCCTACAGCGTGCCGGACGGGCAGTCCGGCACCCTCGCGGTGTACGTGAACGGGCAGAGCGCCAACAAGACGCTCGCGGTGACCTCGAAGTACTCGTACATCAACACGCCCTGGATCGCCGGGGCCAAGCAGCACCACTTCTTCGACAACACCCGCCTGCTGCTGGGCCAGAACCTCGCCGCCGGGGCCAAGGTCAAGCTGGTCGCGAGCATCCAGACCACCGTGGACGTCGCCGACTTCGAGCAGGTCGCGGGGGCGTCCGCCGCCCCGGCCGGGTCCGTCTCGGTCGTCTCGCGGGGCGCCGACCCCAGCGGCGCGGGCGACTCCACCCAGGCCTTCCGCGACGCGATCAACGCGGCGCGGGGCGGCACCGTCTGGGTGCCGCCGGGGACCTACCGGCTGACGCAGTCCCTCAGCGGGGTCGACAACGTGCAGATCAAGGGCGCCGGAAGCTGGTACTCGGTCATCCGCACCTCCCGGTTCATCGACCAGGCCGGCGCCCCCACCGGCCGGGTGCAGCTACGGGACTTCGCCGTCCTCGGCGAGGTCACCGAGCGGGTCGACAACAATCCCGACAACTTCGTCAACGGCTCGCTCGGGCCGAACTCGGTGGTCGCCGGGGTGTGGATCCAGCACCTCAAGGTCGGCTTCTGGCTGATGGGCAACAACACCAACCTGGTCGTCGAGAACAACCGCGTCCTCGACACCACCGCCGACGGTCTCAACCTCAACGGTGGCGCCAACGGCGTCCAGGTGCGCAACAACTTCCTGCGCAACCAGGGCGACGACGCGCTCGCCATGTGGTCGCTCAACTCGGCGAACGTGTCGAGCACGTTCGCCAACAACACCATCTCGCAGCCGAACCTGGCCAACGGCGTGGCGATCTACGGCGGCCGTGACATCACCGTCAGCAACAACCAGATCCAGGACACCAACGCCCTGGGCAGCGGGATAGCCCTCTCCAACCAGAAGTTCGCCGACCCCTTCTTCCCGCTGGCCGGCACCATCACGGTCTCGGGGAACACACTGGTACGGACCGGCGCGCTGAACCCCAACTGGGGCCACCCGCATGGTGCGTTGCGGGTCGACGCGTACGACAGCGCCATCGACGCGACGGTCAACATCAACAACACCACATTCGACAACAGCCCGTACAGCGCCTTCCAGTTCGTCTCAGGGAGCGGGACGGGCAAGGCCGTCAGGAACGTGAACATCAACGGCGCCACGATCACCAAGGCCGGTACGGTGGCCGTCCAGGCGGAGACCGCGGGCAGCGCACGCCTCAGCAACGTCCGGGCGACCGGCGTCGGGGCGGCCGGGATCTACAACTGCCCCTACCCGGCGAGCAGCGGCACCTTCACCCTCACCGACGGCGGGGGCAACTCCGGCTGGAACACCGTCTGGCAGGGCTGCTCCTGGCCCGCCCGCACTCCCTGATCCCCACCCGTCGGCATGGACAGCCGCCTCCCGCGTCACTCCGGTGACGCGGGAGGCGGCTGTCCGCGTTCCACGCCCGGGACCGGAATGTCCCGGCCCTCAAATCCGCCCAGAACATGAAGAGTTGGGGACCGTCGGAGTAGTTCACGGTTTGTCTTGACGGCCTGCATTTTCCTATGCCAATCTCTGCACAGGTCTGGACCATTGCACCACGCAGGACCACGCACCGCCGGGGAAGCTCGACCGTTCGACCCACCACTCGAAGTGAGCAGCGACGATGCCTGAACAGAACGTTGCCCCTCTTTTCTCTCCGGCCGGCGCGGCTCAGTACGGCGTCTGGCTGACCGAACGCCTGGAACTGGCCGGGCGTTGTTACCACATGCCGGTGCGTACGGTCTTCGACCGCGTCGACCCCGTCGCCCTCGCCCAGGCCTGGGACGACACCCTCGACCGCCACCCGGCCCTGGCCGGCGCGCTCGTGGAGCGGGACGGCCGGCTCGGTTCCGTCCCCGCACCCCGGCGGCCCGCCCTGACCCTGGCCGACGCGGACACCGACCCCGCCGCCCACACCGCGCGGGTCGAGGCCGAGATCGCCCGCCCCTTCCGGCTCGACACCGGCCCGCTGATCCGGGCCACCCTCTTCCAACGCGCCGACGGAAGCGCCGAGTTGCTGACCGTCGCCCACCACGCGGTGTTCGACGGCACCTCGAAGGACGTGCTGCTCACCGACCTGGCGGACGCGTACACCGCCCGCCTGCGCGGCGAGGCGCCCGTACCCCCGTCGGCCGTACCCGCGTCACCGGCCACCGGATCCGCCGAGCCCGCCGAGTCATCGGTCCGGGAAGCCGCCGAGTGGTTCGGCGAGGGGGCGGCCGGGCTGGTCGACGCGCCGGTCCTGCTGCCCGGCGTCCACCCCGCCGCCCAGGTCTCGGCGAAGGGCGCGGGCGCGGGGGAGAACGTCGAACGGTGGCTCGAAGGCGCCGCCCACGACGACCTCCGCGCGGCGGCCGAGAAGGCCGGGGTGACCGTCTTCGAGCTGCTGCTCGCCGCCGTCCACGCGCTGCTGCTGCGCTACGGCAACGAGGACGCGGCCGTCGGTGTGTCCCTCTCCACCCGGAGCGCGGAACAGCGCGACGCCGTCGGCCTGTTCGTCAACGAACTCCCTGTCCGCGCACCGGCCGTGGACCCCGACACCGCCGGCCTGGCCGACCTCGCCACGGCCCTGCGCGAGGACCTCCGCACGCTCTACCGCTTCCGCGCCGTGCCGTACGGCGCCGTGGCGCGCGGGCTCGGCCCGCGCGTCGGCCTGACCCCCGTCACCCTCAGCTACCGCAGGGCGCGCGCGGAACCGCGCTTCGAGGGCGCGCGGACCCGGGTCGACCGGGCCGTCTTCCACCACGCCGCACGCTCCCCGCTCAACATCCAGGTCGTGGAGGAGCCCGCCCGCACCCTGATCGCGTTCCAGTACGACCCCGCCGTGGTGCCCCCGGACGCCGCCGCACGCATAGCCGGCCACTTCACCACCCTGCTGGACGCCGCGCTCACCACCCCCGACCGCCCGCTCGCCCACCTGCCCCTGCTGGCCGGGGACGAACTGCGCCTCCTCACCGAGACCTGGCAGGCGGCGGGACCGGGGCCGGGCGACCAGCTCCCCGAAGGCTTCACGGGCGGCCTGACCGTGGTGGACCTGATGGAGCGCCAGGCGGAACTGACACCGGACGCGGTGGCCGTCACCGCCACCGACGCGACGCTCGACTTCCGTACCCTGCAGGCCCGTTCGGCCTCCCTGGCGGCCGTGCTGCGCGAGCGCGGCATCGGCCCCGGGCAGTTGGTCGCCGTCCACCTGGACCGCACCTCCGCCCTCCCCGTCGCCCTGTTCGCGGTCCTGCTCACCGGCGCCGCCTACCTGCCGCTCGACCCCGCCTATCCCGCCGAGCGGCTCGCCTTCGTCGCCGCCGACTCCGGGGCCTCCCTGCTGCTCGCCGACCGGCCGCCCGCCCCCGAACTCGCCGCCACCACAACGGTGTTGCTGCTCGGCGATCTCGCGCTCCCGGTGGCCCACCGCGCGGCGGTGACCTGGGAACCCGAGGCGCGGGCGGTGGCGGCGGACACCGCGTACGTCCTCTACACCTCGGGGTCCACCGGCCGGCCCAAGGGCGTGGCGGTCGGCCACCGCGCCCTGGTCAACCTCCTCGGCTCGTTCGCCGGCCTGCTGGACTCGGGACCCGGGCACGTCTGGCTCGGCCTGACGTCGCTCTCGTTCGACATCTCGGCGCTGGAGCTGTTCCTGCCGTTGGTCACCGGCGGCCGGCTGGTGCTGGGCCGCGACGGCCTGGGGACCGACGGACCCGGCCTGCTGCGGCTCGTCCGCGACGAGAAGGTCACCCACGTCCAGGCCACCCCCACCGGCTGGCAGGTGCTGCTCGCGGCGGAGCCGGGCCCTGCTGGTCTCGGAGGGCTCACCGCCCTGGCCGGCGGCGAGCCGCTGCCCCTCCCGCTGGCGCGTGAACTCCGGTCGCTGGTCGGGCGGTTGTTCAACGTGTACGGCCCGACCGAGACGACCATCTGGTCGACCCGGGCCGAGATCCCCGCCGATCCGGTACGGGTCGGTATCGGCAGCCCGATCGCGCACACCCGCGCCCACGTGGTCGACCGGCACCTGCGGCTCGTCCCGGTCGGACAGGCAGGGGAGCTGCTCCTCGGCGGTGACGGCCTCGCCTTCGGCTACCTCGGGCGGCCCGAGCTGACCGCCGACCGCTTCGTGCCGGACCCGTACGGCCCGCCCGGGTCCCGTCTCTACCGCACCGGCGACCTGGTGGTCCGTACCGCCGACGGCGCACTGGAGTGCCTGGGCCGCATCGACCAGCAGGTCAAGATCCGGGGCCACCGGATCGAGCTGGGCGAGATCGAGGCCGTCCTGCTCGGCCACCCGGCCGTCGCCCGGGCGGCGGTCACCCTCCACGAGGGCGGCGCCGACGGTCCCGTACTGGCCGCGTACGTGGTGCCGGCCGGGGACGCGCCGGACGCCGACGCACTGCGCGCGCACCTGCGGCGTACCCTGCCCGCGGTGATGTGCCCCCAGCGGTTCGTCACGCTGGACGCCCTGCCGACGACCCCGAACGGCAAGCTGGACCGGCGCGCGCTGCCGGTGCCGGAGGCGGCCCCCACCGCTGCCGCCGCCACGACCACCGCACCCACCACGGCCACCACACCCGCCACCGGTGGGGACGGCCTGGTAGCGGCCCTGTGCGCCATCTGGTGCGAGGTGCTCGACCTGCCCGCCGTCGACCCCGAGGACGACCTCTTCGATCTGGGCGGCCACTCGCTGACGATCATCCGTATCGCCGCGCGCATCCGTGAGTCCTTCGGTGTGGAGGTGGACTTCGACGTCTTCTTCGACACCCCGACGGTCGCGGGCATCGCCCGTGTGGTGGACGCGTCGCGCTGACCGCGCGGCCCCACCCGACCCGTTCACCCCCCCCTGCCCCACCCGCTCGACCCCGCGCCCCACCGCGTCCCCTGTGTCCACCGCGTCCCCTGTGCCCCACCGCAGGGCCGACGGCATCGCCCTCTCCGCCGCCCCCGGGCGGCCCGGCTCCGGCGATCTTGACCTGAACAGGACGACGATGACAGAAACACACCCCCCGACCACGGAGTGGTCGGAGGCCAAGCGATCCCTGCTGGCCCAGCGCCTGCGCGGCGGCCGGGGCCGGGGCCGTACGGTCGACCGCAGACCCGAGGGCACCGCGCCGCCCCTGTCCAGCAGCCAGGAACGCCTCTGGTTCATGGAGCAGTTCACCCCCGGATCCACCGCCTACACCCTCGCCCCGGCCCGCCGCGTCCGCGGCCCGTACGACCGGATCGCGCTCGACGCCGCGCTCACCGACCTGGTCGCCCGGCACGAAGTCCTCCGCACGGTCTTCCCCGCCACGGACGACGGCACCGCCCACGCGGTGGTGGCCGAACCCGCCCCGTTCGGCGCCGAGTTCCTCGACGTGAGCCAGGAGCCCGACCCGGCGGTACGGGAGGCCCTGGCCACCGACGCCGTCGGGCAACTCGTCGCCCGGCCCTTCGTGTTGGCGGAAGGCCCGCTGCTGAGGGTCCTGCTCGTCAGGATCGGCGAGCAGGACCACGTCCTCGCGCTCGCCCTCCACCACATCGTGTGCGACGGCTGGTCCATCGACCTCCTCCAGCGCGAACTGGACGCCCTGCACGCCCACCACACCGACGGCACCCCGCACGGCCTCGCCGAACCACGGCTCCAGTACGGCGACTACGCGGCCTGGCAGCGCGGACGCCTCGCCGACGGCGCGCTCACCGCGTCCCGCGACCACTGGCGGGCCGAACTCGACGGGGTGCCCGCGCTGGAGCTGCCGGTCGACCGGCCCCGCCCGCCGACCTTCACCTTCGAGGGCGCCGCGCACGAGTTCCGCTGGGACAAGGCCCTGTCCGAGCGCGTCACCGCGGTCGCGGCGGCGTACGGCGCCTCCCGCTACATGGTGCTCATGGCCGCGTACCAGGCTTTGCTGTCCCGCCACAGCGGCCAGGGGGACTTCGCGGTCGGCTCGCCCGTGGCGGGCCGGCTGCACAGCGAACTGGAACCGCTCGTCGGCATCTTCGTCAACATGCTGCCGATCAGGGCGCGGATCACCCCGGACCTGACCTTCGCCCGCCTGCTCGGGCAGGTCAGGGAACGGACCCTGGACGCGTACGCGCACCAGGAGGTCCCCTTCGAGCAGATCGTCAGCGACCTCGCGGTGGAGCGCGACGTCAGCCGCGCCGCCGTCTTCCAGGCCACCCTCGCCTTCCAGAACTACGGCGAGCAGGCGGTGGGAACCACGAGCGGGACCACCACCGCGCCCGGGACGCCGCGCGCCGAGGGGTTCGGCTACCGGGCCACCACCACCCACCACGACCTCGCGCTCTACCTGCGCGACGAGGCCGACGGCGGGGTGTACGGCCTGTTCACCTACCGCACCGACCTGTTCGACGCCACGACGGTCGAGCGGCTCGCCGAGCGCTTCGAGGTCCTGCTGACCGCCGCCCTCGCCGACCCGGACCGTACCCTCGGCGCCCTGCCGCTGCTCGCCGACGGCGAGCGCGCCCGGCTGGCGGCCTGGTCCGCGGGACCGCCCCCGACCGCCGAAGGCCCCGCCACCCTGGGCGAGTTGCTCGCGCGGGCGGCCGCGGCGACCCCCGGCGCGGTCGCGCTGACGGACGGCCGCGACAGCCTCACGTACGGAGAGCTGGAACGCCGGGCGACCGGTCTCGGCCACCGGCTCCGGGCGCTCGGCGCCGGACCGGGCGCCGTCGTCGCCCTCTGCCTGGAGCAGTCCCCGGACCTGGCCGTCGCCATGCTCGGGGTCCTCAAGGCCGGCGCCGCCTACCTGCCGCTCGACCCCGAACAGCCCACCGCGCGCGTGGAGTTCCTCCTCGCCGACGCCGGTGTGACCGTGCTCGTCACCGATCCCGTCCTGGCCGCCAAGGCCCCCGGCTTCCGGGGCAGTGTGCTGCACCTCGACCCGGCGGCGGAGAGCGCCGCGGGCGCCGAACCGCTGCCCCCGACGGCGGGCCCCGGGGACCTCGCGTACGTCATCTACACCTCGGGCTCCACCGGGACCCCCAAGGGCGTGGCCGTCCAGCACCGGCAGATCCTCACCTACCTCGCGGGGGCGCGGGAGCGGCTGCGCGTCGAGGACGGCGGGGTGTACGGGCTGCTCCAGTCGCTCGCCTTCGACTTCAGCATCACCCTGCTCTACCTCGGCCTGTCCACCGGCGGCCGGGTGCACCTGCTGCCCCGCCGCATCTCGGGCGCCGAACTCGCCGACCGTATCGAGGAGTCGGGCATCGACTACCTCAAGATGACCCCCTCCCACCTGGCCGCCCTGACCGCCGACGCACCCACCGAACGACTCCTGCCGCGCAAGGCGCTGGTGCTCGGCGGCGAGGCGTCGTCGGCCGCCTGGGCGAGCGGCCTCGCCGCCCTCGGCCGGTGCGCGGTGTTCAACCACTACGGCCCCACCGAGACCACCGTCGGCGTCACCGTCCACGAGGTCGCCCCGGACGGACCGCGCCACGGCTCCACCCCGATCGGCCGCCCCCTCGCCGGTGCGCGGACCTACGTCCTCGACGCGGCGCTGCGGCCCGTACCCCAAGGCGTCACCGGCGAACTGCACGTCGGCGGCGACCGGTTGGCCCGCGGCTACCTGGGCCGCCCCGGCCTCACCGCCGACCGGTTCGTGCCGGACCCCTTCACCGACGAGCCCGGCGCCCGCATGTACCGCACGGGCGATCTCGTACGCCAACGGGCCGACGGCGAACTGGAGTTCCTCGGCCGCGCCGACCACCAGATCAAGGTACGCGGCTACCGCGTCGAGCCCGGCGAGATCGAGGCCGCGCTCGCCGCCGTGGACGGTGTCGGACAGGCCGTGGTGATCGCCCGGGGCGAGGGCGTGAAACAACAGCTGGTCGGCTACCTGGAACGCTCGGGCGACGGCGAACCGCCCGCCCCGGCCGAGCTGCGCACCCGCCTGCTCGACGTCCTGCCGGACTACATGATCCCGGCCCGGTACGTCGTCCTCGACCGCCTCCCGCTGCTCGCGCACGGCAAGGTCGACCGCGCCGCGCTGCCCGCCCCCGAGGACAGCGGCGCCGGTACGGGCGAGGACCTCCCGCCCGAGGGCGCCACCGAGGAGCTGATCGCGTCCCTCTGGGCCGACCTGCTCGACGTGGAGCACATCGGCGCGCTGGACGACTTCTTCGTCCTCGGCGGCCACTCGCTCATGGCCACCCAGGTGGTCGCCCGGCTGCGCCGCGCCCTGCCCGAACAGGCCGCGGGGCTGGGGGTGATGGACCTCTTCCAGCACGCGACGGTACGGGCGCTCGCCGCCCTGCTCGACTCGTCCGACGAGGACCGGGGCCCGCGCAAGCTCCTGCACCGGCTCACCCCGCCCCGTACCCGCACCACCGGCAGTGTGGTCTGCGCGCCCTACGGCGGCGGCAGCGCCCTCATCTACAAGCCCCTCGCGGACGCGCTCCCGGCGGACTGGGCGCTGCACTCGCTCGCCGTACCGGGACACGAACTGGGCGAGGAGGCACGGCCGTTCGACGAGGTGGCCGCCGAGACCGCGCAGGAGATCCTGGACGGCGTCGAGGGCCGGATCGTGCTCTACGGCCACTGCGGCCTCGGGGTGATGCTGATCGTCGAGGTCGCCCGGCGGCTGGAGGCGGCGGGCCGCGAGGTCGACGCCGTCCACCTCGGCGGCATCTTCCCCTTCGCCCGTCCCGAGAGCCGGGGCGCTGTGCTCGCCGAACGCTTCTCGGCGTTCGTGGACCGGCTGCGCAGCGACCAGGACATGGTCAACGCGCTCACGGCCGCGGGCCTGGACACCGACGACTTCAGCGCCGAGCAACTGCGGCTGATCGTCCACAACCGGCGTACCGGCACCAAGGAGGCCGAACGCTACTTCGGGGAGCTGTTCCGCACCGAGGGCGGGCGCCTGCGGGCCCCGGTCATCGCGGTGGCGGGCGACCGCGACCCGGCGACCGAGTTCTACCAGGAGCGCTACCGCGAGTGGCACCGCCTCACCGACACCGCCGCCGTGGTGGTGCTGGACGAGGCGGGGCACTTCTTCCTCAAGTACCGCGCGGAGGAACTGGCCGTCGTCCTCACCGAGGTGGCCCCGGCCGTCGCGGAGGGCGACGACCGGCGCCATGCCCGTACCCCCGGCGCCACCTGGTGGCTGGAGGGAGTCTCGCGGGAGGGCGAAGGGCAAGGGACACGGGACCGGGAGTCCGCGGCCGGCGCGTCCGCCGGCGCCGAGGCCCCGGCGGCGGCCCGGGAGGCGGGCGCGGCACCGGACGCCGGCGCGGCGCACGACGACCGGACCGTCGTACGGCCCAGCCTCGGCCGCTTCCTGGCCGTCGCCACCGGCCAGCAGGTCTCGATGATCGGCTCGGCCCTGACCGAGTTCGCCCTGCCCATCTGGATCTACCTCAGGACCGGCTCGCTCACCAGCTTCGGCCTGCTCGCCGCCTGCGCCCTCGTCCCCGGCATCCTCGCCGCCCCCCTCGCCGGAGCCGTCGTCGACCGCAGCGACCGCCGCAAGGTCATGCTCGCCGGTGACCTCGCGGCCGGCGCCACCCAGGCCGCGCTGCTCGTCCTCTACCTCACCGACAGCCTCCACGTCTGGCACGCCTACACCCTGATCGCGCTCCTCTCCCTGGCGCTCGTCTTCCAGCGCTTCGCCTGGGGCTCGTCCGTGCCCCAACTCGTCCCCAAGCGCTTCCTCGGCCGCGCCAACGGCGTGACCCAAATGGCCCTCGGCTTCGCCCAGTTCCTCGTCCCGCTGTTCGCCGTCGGACTGCTCGCGGGCATCGGACTCGGCGGCATCCTCGTCATCGACGTCATCAGCTACACCGCGGCCGTAGCGATCACCCTCGCCGTGCGCTTCCCGAAGGCCATGGCGGCCGTGCGCAGGGAAAGCGTGCTGGAGGAGATCAAGGGCGGGTTCCGGCGGGCGCTCGGCAGCCGCCACTTCCGCGCGATGCTCCTGTTCTTCGCCGCGCTCAACATCTTCCTGTCCCCGCTCTTCCTCCTCACCACCCCGCTCGTGCTCTCCTTCGCCGACCTCGCCGCCACCGGCTGGGTCGCCGTCGCGGCGGGCGCGGGCGCGGTGGTCGGCGGCCTCACCCTGCTCATCTGGGGCGGCCCCCGCCACCACCGGCTGCGCGGCGTCCTGTACGCCACGGCCGGACTGGCCGTCGCCTGCGTCCTCACCGGGCTGCGCCCCTCGCTGCCGCTCGTCGCCCTCGGCGCGTTCGGCATGACACTCGGCCTCGCGCTGCTCAACGGTACGTACGCGACGATCATCCAGACCAAGGTGCCGCTGCGCTTCCACGGCCGGATCATCGCCGTCAACACCATGGTCGCCTGGTCCACCCTGCCGGTCGGCTTCGCCGTGATCGCCCCGTTCGCCCCCGGCCTGCTCCAGCCGCTGATGGAGGAGCACGGCGCGCTCGCCGGCACCGTCGGACAGGTCATCGGCACCGGCGAGGGCCGCGGAATCGGCCTGCTCTACCTGCTCTTCGGCCTCGCGATGGCCCTGCTCGCCGTGACCTGCCTGCGGATCCCCGTCCTCGCCCGGTTCGACCGCGAAGTGCCCGACGCCGTCTCCGACGACCTGGTCGGCCTGGAGACCCTGCAAGCCCGTACGAAGGACAAGGTGGCCCATGACAGCGGCCGTTGACCCGACGCCGACGCCGTCCCAGGCGCCGGCCCCGACGCCCCCCGGGCGTCACACCACCGACCACCCGCTCACCGTGGACCAGCGCCGGCTGTGGTTCCTGCAACAACTCGACCCCACCGACACCGGCTACCACCTCTATCTCGTACGGCGCTGGCGCGGCCCGCTCGACGTCCCCGCCCTGCGCGGGGCCCTGGACGCCCTCACGGCCCGGCACGAGATCCTCCGTACCCGCTTCGTGGTGGTCGGCGACGGGCCCCGGCAGGTCGTCGACCCGCCCACCGCCGTCCCGCTCGTCCGGCACGACGTGTCCCCGGCCGGTGAGGACGACGTCGACCGGCTGCTGACCGAGGCGGTCGCCCCGCACGTCAACACGCCCTTCGACCTCGCCGCCGGACCCCCGCTGCGGGCCGTGCTGGTCCGCGCGGGCGAGGACGAGCACGCCCTGTGCCTGGTGCTGCACCACATCGCGGGCGACGGCTGGTCGTCCGGGGTGCTCTGGCACGAACTGCTCACGCTGTACGGGGCCGCGCTGACCGGCT
Source organism: Streptomyces liangshanensis (assembly GCF_011694815.1). NCBI lineage: Bacteria > Bacillati > Actinomycetota > Actinomycetes > Kitasatosporales > Streptomycetaceae > Streptomyces > Streptomyces liangshanensis. The sequence goes on along the minus strand of NZ_CP050177.1, from coordinate 1,892,465 downwards.
CCGTACCCCAACTGCCCGCCCTGGCACTCCAGTACGGGGACCACGCCCGCGCGGAGGAGGCCAGGCTCGGCCCCGACGAGCAGGAGCGGGCGTACGCCCACTGGCGGGACCGGCTGGCGGGCGCGGAGCCCCTGCGGCTGCCGCGGGACCGCCCCCGGCCGGCCGAACCGCTGCGGCCCGCCGGATTCGCGGACCTCGCACTCGGCCCCGAACTGACCGCGGCCGTCGACCAGTTGGCCCGGCAGGAGCGCTGCACCCCCTTCATGGTGCTCCTCACCGCCTACCAGGCCGTGCTGGGCCGCTGGTGCGGCCAGGACGACTTCACCGTCGGTACGCCGCTCGCGGGCCGCCCCGACGTGGCGCACGAGGCGCTCATCGGCTACTTCACCCGGACCGCCGTGATCCGGGCGGACCTGCGCGGCGACGCGGGCCGCGGGCCCGACTTCCGTACCGTGCTGCGCCGGGTGCGGTCCGCGACCATGGGCGCGCTCGCCCACCAGGACGTACCGCTGGAGCGGCTGGCGGCCGACCTCGGCGAGGCGCCCGGCGGGCTGCCCTTCCGGACGCTCTTCGTGCTCCAGAGCCAGCACGAGACGGGCGGCGGCGCCGCCGAACCGGAACTCCCCGCCGGGGTCACCCTGTTGTCGCTGGACTCGGGCTTCGCCCGGGCCAAGGCCGACCTGCTGCTGGACACCTGGCGGACGGAGGCCGGGCTGACGTGCTCCTTCTCGTACGACGAGGAGCTGTTCGACCGGTCGACGGTCGAGACCCTGGCCCGGCGCTACCGCACCCTCCTGACCCGGGCCACCGCCGATCCGCTCCTCCCCGTGCACGGCGACTGGCTGCTCGACGCGGAGGAGCGGGCCGCCGTGCTCGCGCGCGGCACCGGACCGGGGGTGGACCCCGGCCGCCGTACGGTCCTCGCGCGCTTCGCCGAACAGGTCGCGCTGCGCCCCGACGCGCCCGCGCTGGCGCTCGGCGAGGGCACCCTCTCGTACGCCGAACTGGACCGCCGCTCCTCGCTGTTGGCCGCACGGATCGGTCCGGTGGACGGCGGGGTGGCGGCGGTACGGATCCCTCCGTCCTACGCGCTGGTGACCGCGCTCCTCGCGGTGTGGAAGGCGGGCGGCGGCTACCTGCCGCTGGACGAGGCGTATCCCCTGGAACGGCTGCGGCAGTTGGTCGCGGACGGGGGAGCGCGGCTGCTGATCACCGCGGGGGAGGGGCCTGACCTGGGGATCCCGTCTCTCGCCGTCCCCACGGAGTGGCCCGACGGGGCGACGGTCCCGTCCGGTGCTTCGCAGGCAGGACCGGAGAGCGGCCCGGCGTACGTGCTCTTCACCTCCGGGTCCACCGGACGCCCCAAGGGAGTGGTGGTCGAACAGGGCGCGCTGGCCGACCGGGTGGCGTGGATGACCGGGACGGCGGCGACCGGAACGGCCGGGGCGCAGGGGTACGGCCTTCGGCCCGGCGACCGGATCGTCCAGTTCGCCTCCCTCGGGTTCGACACCCACGCGGAGGAGATCTGGCCCGCCCTGGCGTCCGGCGCGTGCTGCGTGCTGCTGCCCGGCGGGTCCCGTACGCTCCCCGACGTCCTGCGTTCCGGGGGAGGCGCGGGGGTCACGGTCCTCGATCTGCCGACCGCGTACTGGCACGAACTGGTCCTGATGGAGGACGAGTTCACCTGGCCGGCCGACCTGCGCCTGGTCGTGCTGGGCGGCTCGGCGGTCGACGGCACCGTACTGGCCCGCTGGCACGCGCGGCACGGCGGGCGGATCCGGCTCGTCAACACGTACGGTCCGACGGAGGCGACGGTCATCGCCACGAGCGCGGACCTGACGCTTCCGTCCGCGCCGCCGGGGGCCGTGGTCGCCCGGCCGCCGATCGGGCGGCCGCTGGCCGGGGTGCGCTGCTACGTGCTGGACGAACGGCTCGGGCTGGTGCCCGACGGGACCGAGGGCGAACTCTTCCTCGGCGGACGCGGATTGGCCCGGGGATACGCGGGCCGGGCCGGGCTGACGGCCGAGCGCTTCCTGCCGGATCCGTTCGCGGCGGACGGCACCCGGATGTACCGCACGGGCGACCGGGTGCGCCGACTGCCGGACGGGGAGCTGGAGTTCCTCGGCCGGACGGACGGGCAGGTGAAGCTCCGCGGCTACCGGATCGAGCCCGGCGAGGTGGAACACGCGCTGACCGCGCACCCGGCCGTGGCCCACGCGCTGGTGGCCGTACGGGAAGGGCGGCTGCTGGGCTACGTGGTCCCGGCGCCGGGCGCCACCCCCGTCGTCCCCGAACTCCTCGCCCACCTGGAGGGGTTGCTCCCGGCCTTCATGGTGCCGAGCGGGCTGGCGGTCCTCGACCGGCTGCCGCTGACGGTCAACGGCAAACCGGACGTCTCGGCGCTGCCCCTGCCGGGCCCGGCGGTCGCCGCGCCCGCGTTCGTCCCGCCCCGCACGGACGCGGAGGCGCTGGTCGCGGAGTTGTGGGAAGAGGTGCTGGGCGTCGAGCGGGTGGGCGCGCGGGACGACTTCTTCTCGCTCGGCGGCGACTCGCTGCGGGTCACGCGGGTGGCCGCGAGGATCCGCTCGGTGGCGGGCCTGGAGATCAGCATCCGGGACGTCTTCGACCACCGGGTGCTGGCGGACCTGGCGGCGCGCGTGGAGGAGCTGCTGATCGCGGAGATCGACGCGCTGTCGGAGGGGGAGGCGGCGGAGCGGCTGTCGCCGTGAGCGCTGGGTTGTTCGGTTGGTCCCATGTCTTGAGGAGGAAACGATGTTTGCGGTGGTCGTCAATCACGAGGAGCAGTACTCGGTCTGGCCGACGGACCAGGAGATCCCGGCGGGGTGGCGCGCCGAGGGGACGCGCGGGACGCGGGACGAGTGCCTGGCGAGGATCGGCGAGGTCTGGACAGACCTCCGCCCCTTGAGCGCCCGCCCCTGACCCGTCGGGCCACCCCCGCGTGACGGTTGTCCTCAAACGCCGGACGGGCTTGATGTGGCGCGGACGGGCCCGTCAAGCCTGTCCGCGCCTCCGCGGATCCCTTCCGGCACGAGGCGGGCATTCCAAGCCCGTCCGGCGATTGAGGACACCGCCGCGGTAGCGGTGGCGGCGTTCACGCCGTGGCGGTTGCCGCCCTGAGCGCGTCCACGAACTCCTCCGCCAGCGCCGCGATCACGCTCGCGTCGAACGCCAACCCGTTGTACTGCAACCAACAGCGCAACCTACCCCCGGGCTGCTCGACAACAGTCAACTCCGGCACCCCCCGATCCCCGCCCGGCAAGGGCCACGGCACCGTCGTGCCCCGCGGCAGCTCCCACGGCGCGCACCGCACCCCCGGGAGCTGCGGAGGCGCGGTCCACGCCTCGTACCGGAGCCACGCCGCGAACGGCGCCGCGGGGCTGAACTCCGCGAACGGGTAAAGCTGGTGGTCCAGCGCCTCCGTCGCCGTCACCCGCAACCGGTCCAGCAGCTCGGCGAACCCAGGGCTCCCCGACGCGTCCACCCGCAGCAGCAACGACTGCACGAAGCACCCCACCGCGTGCTCCGCGTCCGGCCGCGGCCGCCCGGGGACCGGCGACATCAGCACCAGCTCGCTCTGCCCGCTCCGCGCCGCCAGCAACCCGGCCCACGCCGCCGTCACCGCCAGGAACGGCGTCGCCCCCAGCTCACCCGCCCGCGCCCGCAGGGCCTCCGCCAGACCGGCCGGCACGTCGAACCGGTGCGCCTGGGTGAGGACCTCGGCCACCTCCCCGCGCCCGGGGAACACCTCCACCGCCGCCGGCGCCCCCGCCAGCGCCCCCGCGAAGTGCCGCCGCGACGCGGGCCAGTGCGCGTTCGACCACTCCACCAACTCCCGGTAGCCGGGCCCCGGCCGGACCGGCGGCGCCGTCCGCCCCCGCCGCAGCGCCGAGTACAGCACGCCCAGGTCCGACAACAGCACACCCACCGACCAGCCGTCGGCCACCATGTGATGGACCGCCAGCAGCACCACATGGTCCTCGGGCCCCCGCGTCACCACCAGCAGCCGCGCCATCGGGTCGCGCGCCAGATCGGTCAGCCGGTCGCGCTCGGCCAGCAGCAGCGCGTCCACCTCGGCGTCACTCGCGCCGGGCGCCTCGCGCAGGGTGACCCGTACGTTCGGCTCCTCGTCCAGCACCACCCGGACCACCCCGGGCTCTCCCGCCACCGGCTCGAAACGCGTCCTCAGCGCCGGATGCCTGCGTACGGCCTCGGTCAGCGCGCGCCCCAGCGTCCCGGGCTCCAGCCGGTCCGTGACCCGGAACAGCGCGGTGACCGCGCCCGCGTCCCGGCCCGGCGCCTCCGCCATCCAGCGGAAGAAGTTCTCCTGCTGCGAGCTGAGCGGTACGGCGTGCGGCTGGGCCCGCAGCCGGGTCAGGTACGGCGTCACCGTGGCGGGCGCGGTGACGGCGGCCGGGTCGCCGTTACCCCGGGTGGCGGCCGCCCCCGCGTCCAGCCATGCCGCCTGCGCCCGCAGCGAGGGGCGCTCGAAGATCAGCGCGGTCCCCGCCCGTACCCCGAACTCCGCCTCCAGCGCCGCCGCCAGCTGCACCGCCCGGAACGAGTCCCCGCCGAGCGCGAAGAACTCCGCGGCCACGTCCGTCACCGTCCGCCCCAGCAGCCCGCGCCAGATCGCCGCCAGCCGCGTCTCGGTCGGGGAGGCGGGCGCGACGGCCGCCGCCCCGGGAGCCCCGGCCCCGGAAGACCCGACCCCCGAAGCCCCCTCCGGCGGGGCGTCGAAGAGCGGGCGCAGGAGGTGCTTGACCACCTTCCCGGTCGGGTTCTTCGGCAGCCGGTCCGCGAGCACGATCCGCAGCGGCAGCTCGGGCCGGCTCAGCCGGGCGCTCAGGAAGAGCCGCAGCGCGTCGAGGTCCAGACCGTCCGGGCCCGGCACCACCACGGCCACCGGCACCGCGCCCATCACCGGGTGTGGCAGCCCGAGCGCCGCCGCGTCCGCGACCCGGGGGTGTTCGTGCAGGACCTCCTCGATCCGCAGCGTCGAGACCTTCAGCGCACCGGACTTGATGACGTCGCTCTCCCGGTCGACCAGGTACAGCCGGCCCCCGTCGTCCACCCGCCCCAGGTCCCCCATCCGCACCCACCCGTCACGGAACACCCGCGCGCCGTCCGCCGCCCCGGCGCCCGCGCCGAGGTAACCGCGCGGCGGTCCCGGCTGGCGCAGCCACACCTCGCCCACCTCGCCCGCCGCCAGCTCGCGCCCCTCCGCGTCGAGGATCCGCAGGTCGGCGGGGTCGGCCGGGCGCCCGACCGACCCGGGGTGCCGGGTGTCGACGATCGCGGAGATCTGCGCGGGGGCGGACTCGGCGGAGGTGTACGTGTTGACGAGGGTGGCCCCGGGCAGCGCGGCGGCCAGGGCGGTCGCGACGGGACCGGGCAGCGCGGCGGCCGAGGAGCTGACCAGCAGCACACTCGACAGGTCGTACGCGCCCGCCGTCCCCGCGTTCAGCAGCTCGACGGCCATCGACGGGACGAGGAACACCGTCCCGACCTTGAACTCCTGGACCGTACGGCCGAATCGTTCGGCGTCGAAGCGAGGGAGGACCAAGGTGGCCGGGGCGCCGGTGAGGGCGTTCAGCAGCATCACCTGCCCGGCGTTCGTGCCGAGCGGGAAGGCGTGCAGCGCGTGCCGGGAGTGCGCGTACGGCCGGGGGCGGGGGTTGAGGGTCAGCCCCGCCGTCAGGTTGCCGTGCGCGGCGAGCACGCCCTTGGGCGCCCCGGTGGTGCCGGACGTGCCGATCACCTGGGCCTCGTCCAACGGGCCTACGCGGTAAGGCGGTTCGGCGGGTACGTCCTGATGCTTCGTCAGCAGGTCGGCCAGGAGCAGGTCCACGGTCCCGGGCAGGGCACCGGTATCGCCGGCGGCCGCCCTGCCCACGTTCGCCCCGCCGGCCGCTCCCTCCCCGGCCGCGTCCCGCAGCACGGTCCCCGCCTCGGCCAGCGCCACCAGCCTCGCGGCCTCGGGTTCGGCGAGGTCCTCCCGTACGGGCACGGGCACCCCGCCCGCGTACTGCACGGCCAGGAACGCGACGGCGAACCGGTCCCACGCGTCGTTCCGGAAGCGCAGGGCGACCCGCGCCCCCGGCCGTACCCCCGCCTCCGCCAGGCCGACGGCCGCCCGGAGCGCCCGGTCCCGCCACAGGCCGTACGACACCGAGCCGCCGCCGACGACCTGGAGGGCGAGCCGGTCGGGGTGTTCGGCGGCCCGCGCGTCGAGCAGCTCGGGAACGGTCGACGCGGGAACGGCCGGCGGGCGGGCCGTACGCGGGCTGCGGTGCGCGGAGCGGGTGATGACGACCTCCAGGTGCGGCTTCGGCGAACGACCCCACTGCGCGGATGCCGCCGCACCGCCGAACTCCTCCCCGGGGGAGAGAAGTTGGCGACCATGGCGTCAGCGCCCGCGGCTCCGCTATGGTCTGGACCAATGCGCGGTCTTCGTCAGAATATCGCCGCTGTGTCGCAGTTGTGTCGCACCCGCCACCTCTACGCCCAGGAGCGGACCACGTGGCCGTCACCCACCCCCGTAACCCCGCCGCCCCCGCCGCCCCCGGTACCCCGAGCGGCACCGGATCCGCCGCGGGACGCCACCTCGCCGAGCTGCTCGCCCGCCCGGGACCGTACCGGGACCGCTGGCTGCGCCAGGTCGTCCGCGCCACCGCCGAGCCCGTCAACCAGGCAGCCGTGGCACGGGTGTTGGCCCATTGGCTGTGGCTCAACGGGGACGCCGCCGGAAGCGAACTCCTGCCCCGCGCCCTGCGCGACCGGGTCTCGCGCGCGCTCGGCGGGCAGCTGCTGTCGGCCGACACCCTGCGGCTGTTCACCGCGGCCTTCACGATGGACGAACAGGACGAGTCGGCCCTCTGGACCCTGCTGGACGAGAGGCTCCCGCCTACAGAGGCGGCTCGGTGAAGAGCTGACGCAGCCAACCGGCGCTCTCCGCCTGCCCCGCGGCGTTCGCCCCGCCGGCCGCCTCGGGGAAGAGGCGCCCCCAGGAGCAGGCCCGGCCGACGGCTCCGAGCCGCCACGCCAGGCCGACCGCACGCCGCAGCTCGGCGGTCGTGAGGCCGTCGCGCGTCCACGGCTCCAGGTAGGAGTCGCGCAGTCGGGGCAGCACCTCGGGCCCGTACTGCTCGGCGGCCCGGAGGGCGGGGACCAGGAAGCTGCAGAAGGGGTGGGAGACGGTGGCGTCGCCCCAGTCGAAGAAGGTGAAACGGCCCTGCCTCGGGGCGAAGAGCTGCCCGTCGTGCAGGTCGGAATGGTCGAGTGAATCCGCGATGCCCATCCCCGCGAGCTCCGCACACCAGTCCACGAGACGGGGCCGCGACGCGCGCAACGCCTCACGGTCGCCGGACCTCAGCACGGTGTTCCCGCCGACGAGCCTGTCGAAGATCTCCGGGAGCGCCGTCACCGGAGCACGGGGAACACCGAGCGACGCCATCTCCGCCGCGTACGGCTCCAACGCCCGCTGCATGTCGGCGTATTGGCGCAGCAGATCCTCCCAGTCCCGCGGACCGGCCGCCTCGCGGTCGAGTACGTCCCTGAAGAGCGGTCCACCGTCGGGAAGCAGCGTCCATCCGCGGTCCGCGTCGACGGCGACCGGCTTCAGCACGTGCTCCGGGACCCAGCGGGCCAACGCCTCGGTGAGCCCCGCCTCGAACGCGCCGGCCGGCGGGTTGGCCTTGAACCACACCGCGCCCTGTTCCCCGACGTTCATCCGCACCAGTACGGACCACGGGCGCAGCCGCACCGCACGCCGGCCTGTCTCGCGCAGCCCGTGAGCGGCGAGTCCACGCTCGGCCCACCCGAGGGCCGCGTCCCGCCACGCCTTCCGCTCCCACGGCGTCACCGCGTCCGGATACCGCCCGCGGTCCACCACCGACGCGTCACCTTGCATCCGTCCATCCCACCACGCGCCGCGCCGCCACCGTCACCTGTTTTCCCCACGCCCGTTTCCCGCCGCCCGTTTCCCCACGCCCGGCCGACGGCCCGGGGGATCTACCCTGAAGCGGGCGGGCAGGCAGCTCCAACGGTCGCCCCCCCGGAACCACGGCACGGACCAGCACCCACACGGAGGCACGGCGATGAGCGGTACGGACCCGGCCGGCGGCCGGCGGATCCCGGTGGTCGTGCTCACCGGCTTCCTCGGCTCCGGCAAGACGACCCTCCTCAACCACCTGCTCCGCAACCGCGCCGGACGCCGGATCGCCGTGATCGTCAACGACTTCGGCGCCATCGAGATCGACGCCATGACCGTCGCCGGACAGGTCGGCTCCACCGTCTCGTTCGGCAACGGCTGCCTGTGCTGCGCCGTGGACGCCAGCGAACTCGACGGCTACCTGGAGCGCCTCACCCGCCCCGACGCGCGGATCGAGATCATCGTCATCGAGGCCAGCGGCCTCGCCGAGCCGCAGGAACTGGTCCGGATGATCCTGACCGGCGACCATCCGGGCACGGTGTACGGCGGGCTCGTCCAGGTCGTCGACGCCGCCGAGTTCGACGCCACGCGCACCCGCCACCCGGAGATCGACCGGCACCTGGCCCTCGCCGACCTGGTGGTCCTCAACAAGACCGACCGGGTGGCCGAGGCCGACCGGCTGCGGGTCCGCGCCTCCCTCGCCGAGCTGAGCCCCGGGACGCCGCTGATCTCCTCGTCGTACGGGCGGATCGACCCCGAGCTGCTCTTCGAACCGGCGGTCGCGCCGCCCGAGGACGAGAAGGCGCGCCAACTGACCTTCGAGGACCTGTACGCGGACGAGGGCCACCCCGACGAGCCGCACCCGCACGCCGCCGGAACCGACGCCCACCACGGCCACCTGCACGCCGCCTACGACACCGTGTCCTTCACGGCCACCGCGCCCCTGGACCCGCGCCGCCTCATGCGGTTCCTCGACTCACGGCCCGAAGGCCTGTACCGCGTCAAGGGCTTTGTCGACTTCGGGGACGGCGACCCCGCGAACCGCTACGCCCTGCACGCCGTCGGCCGCTTCCTGCGCTTCCACCCCGAGCCCTGGGGTCCCGGCGAGGAACGCCTCACCCAGCTGGTCCTGATCGGCGCGGGCATCGACGGGGACCGCCTGCTCAAGGAACTGGCGGCCTGCGAGGGCCCCGCCGCCCGCGACGAGGCCGACGACCGGGCGATGTGGGGCGTCCTGCGCTATGTACCGTCCGAAGAGGACGGCCCCAACGCCCCGTAACCGGACCCGGACCCGGAACCAGAAACGGACCCGGACCCGGAACCAGAAACGGACCCGGAACCGGAACCGGAATCGCCGGGCGGACCCGAAGGCCCGCCCGGCGACTGAAATCCCACAACCCCACCATCCCCGACGGGAGACGCGTCAGTGCGCCGGCCCCGCCAGCGCCGCGATCTCCGCCGTGAACGGCGTCCCCGAGCCGTCGCGCCTCGGGTCCGGCGCGGGCAGCTCCACCGGAGCCCCGTTCTTGCGCGCCCCCCGGGCCGGCCCCGCGCCCGCCCACGCCAGCGCGAGGAAGTCCTCACCCTTGAGGAACCGGTGGCAGCGCACGCCACCCGTCGCACGCCCCTTGCGCGGATACTGGTCGAACGGGGTGAGCTTCGCCGTCCGTACGGAATCGTCCAGCGTGCCCAGCGAGCCGGTCACCGTGAACACCGCCCCGTCCGCCGCCGGATCCACCGCCGTGAACGAGATCACCGTCGCCCCCTCGGCCAGCTTGATGCCCGCCATGCCGCCCGCGGGCCGCCCCTGCGGCCGTACCTGCGCGGCCTGGTAGCGCAGCAGTTGCGCGTCGGACGTGATGAAGACCAGGTCCTCCTCGCCCGTGCGCAGCTCCTGGCCGCCGACGATCCGGTCCCCCTCCTTGAGAGAGATGACCTCCAGCTCGTCCTTGTTCGACGGGTAGTCCGGGACCACCCGCTTGACCACACCCTGAAGCGTGCCCAGCGCGAGCCCGGGGGAGGACTCGTCGAGGGTGGTGAGGCAGATCAGCTCCTCGTCCGCCTCCAGCGACAGGAACTCCGCGACCGGCGCCCCGCCCGACAGGTTCGGCGCCGAGGCCGTGTCGGGCAGCTGGGGCAGGTCGATCACCGCGATCCGCAGCAGCCGCCCGGCGGACGTCACCGCCCCCACGTCGCCGCGTGCCGTCGCGGGCACGGCCGAGCGGATCACGTCGTGGTTCGTCCGCCGCCCGTCACCGCCCTCCAGCGGCTCGCCGTTGACCGTACGGGCCAGCAGGCCCGTCGAGGACAGCAGCACCCGGCACGGGTCGTCCGCGACCTCCAGCGGCACCGACGCCACCGCCGACGCGCCGGACTCCAGCAGCACCGTGCGGCGCGGGGTGCCGAACTTCTTCGCCACGGCGGCCAGTTCGGTCGAGACCAGCTTCCGCAGCTCCGCGTCCGACTCCAGGATCCCGGTCAGCTCGTCGATCTCGCCGGTGAGCCGGTCGCGCTCGCCCTCCAGCTCGATCCGGTCGAACCGGGTGAGCCGGCGCAGCGGCGTGTCCAGGATGTACTGCGTCTGGATGTCGCTCAGCGAGAAGTGCTCGATGAGCCGCTCCTTCGCCTGGGCGGAGTTGTCGCTCGACCGGATCAGCCGGATGACCTCGTCGATGTCGATGAGCGCGACGAGCAGCCCCTCGACCAGGTGCAGCCGGTCACGCCGCTTCGTCCTGCGGAACTCGCTGCGCCTGCGGACCACCGTGAACCGGTGGTCCAGGTAGACCTCCAGCAGCTCCTTGAGGCCGAGCGTCAGCGGCTGGCCGTCGACCAGCGCCACGTTGTTGATGCCGAAGGTCTCCTCCATCGGCGTGAGCTTGTAGAGCTGCTCCAGGACGGCCTCGGGCACGAAGCCGTTCTTGACCTCGATGACCAGGCGCAGTCCGTGCGACCGGTCCGTGAGGTCCTTGACGTCGGCGATGCCCTGGAGCTTCTTCGCGGAGACCAGGTCCTTGATCTTCGCGATGACCTTCTCGGGGCCGACGGTGAACGGCAGCTCCGTGACGATCAGGCCCTTGCGGCGGGCGCTGACGTCCTCGATCGCGACCGTGGACCTGATCCGGAAGGTCCCGCGGCCGGTCTCGTACGCGTCCTTGATGCCGCCGAGGCCGACGACGCGGCCGCCGGTCGGCAGGTCGGGACCCGGTACGAAACGCATCAGCGTCTCCAGGTCGGCCGACGGGTGGCGGATCAGGTGACGGGCCGCCGCCACGACCTCGCCCAGGTTGTGCGGCGGCATGTTCGTCGCCATGCCGACGGCGATCCCGGTCGCTCCGTTGACCAGGAGGTTCGGGTACGCCGAGGGAAGCGTGACCGGTTCCCGCTCCTGGCCGTCGTAATTCGGCTGGAAATCGACGGTGTCCTCGTCGATCGACTCCGTCATCAGTGACGTGGCGTCAGCCATCCGGCACTCGGTGTACCGCATGGCGGCCGGCGGATCGTCGTTCCCGAGCGACCCGAAGTTGCCATGGCCGTCCACCAACGGCAGCCGCATGGAGAACGGCTGTGCCATCCGGACGAGCGCGTCGTAGATCGACGCGTCCCCGTGCGGGTGGAGCTTTCCCATCACCTCGCCCACGACGCGGGCGCACTTCACATACCCGCGGTCGGGGCGCAGGCCCATCTCGTTCATCTGGTACACGATGCGGCGGTGCACCGGTTTCATGCCGTCGCGGGCGTCCGGCAGGGCCCGGGAGTAGATCACCGAGTACGCGTACTCGAGGAAGGAGCCCTGCATTTCATCGACCACGTCGATGTCGAGGATCTTCTCCTCGAAGTCCTCCGGCGGCGGGGTCTTCGTGCTGCGGCGGGCCATCGCTGCTGCGGCTCCTTCACAGGTTCTGTACGGCAACTACTTCAACTGACGCCGACCATTGTGGACCGCTCCACCGACAACGCCGACCTCGCCCCGTCCCCAGCGTGTGACGCACGGGAACTTCGCCAGCGGTCCGCTCGCTTGCATACAGTGGCAGGACTTCTCCATATCGCGATCGAAGGGACGTACATGCCCATGGGTCACACGGCCACAGCGCAGGCCGGTTCCGGCGGCCTGACAGCGACTGAGCACCGGCTGGCCAACGGCCTGCGCGTGGTGCTCTCCGAGGACCACCTGACCCCGGTCGCCGCGGTCTGCCTCTGGTACGACGTCGGCTCCCGGCACGAGGTCAAGGGCCGTACGGGACTCGCCCACCTCTTCGAGCACCTGATGTTCCAGGGCTCGGGGCAGGTGAAGGGGAACGGCCACTTCGAACTGGTCCAGGGCGCCGGCGGCTCCCTGAACGGCACCACCAGCTTCGAGCGCACCAACTACTTCGAGACCATGCCCACCCACCAGCTGGAGCTGGCGCTCTGGCTGGAGGCCGACCGCATGGGCTCCCTCCTCGCCGCCCTTGACGACGAGTCGATGGAGAACCAGCGGGACGTCGTCAAGAACGAGCGCCGCCAGCGGTACGACAACGTGCCGTACGGCACGGCCTTCGAGCGCCTGACCGCGCTCGCGTACCCCGAGGGCCACCCGTACCACCACACGCCGATCGGCTCCATGGCGGACCTGGACGCGGCGACCCTCGACGACGCGCGCGCCTTCTTCCGTACGAACTACGCGCCGAACAACGCGGTGCTGTCGGTCGTCGGCGACATCGACCCCGAGCGGACGCTCGCCTGGGTCGAGAAGTACTTCGGCTCCATCCCGTCCCACGACGGCAAGCAGCCGCCGCGCGACGGCTCGCTCCCCGACACCATGGGCGGCCAGCTCCGCGAGGAGATCCACGAGGAGGTCCCGGCGCGTGCGCTGATGGCCGCCTACCGCCTGCCGCACGACGGCACCCGCGAGTGCGACGCGGCCGACCTGGCGCTGACGGTCCTCGGCGGCGGAGAGTCCTCCCGCCTGCACAACCGTCTGGTACGGCGTGACCAGACCGCCGTCGCGGCGGGCTTCGGCCTCCTGCGCCTCGCCGGCGCCCCCTCGCTCGGCTGGCTGGACGTGAAGACGTCCGGCGGGGTCGAGGTCCCGGAGATCGAGGCCGCCGTCGACGAGGAGCTGGCCCGGCTCGCGGCCGAGGGCCCCACCGACGAGGAGATGGAGCGCGCCCAGGCCCAGCTGGAGCGCGAGTGGCTGGACCGGCTCGGGACGGTCGCGGGCCGCGCGGACGAACTGTGCCGGTACGCCGTGCTGTTCGGCGACCCGCAGCTGGCGCTCAGCGCCGTCACGCGCGTGCTCGACATCACCGCCGACGAGGTCAAGGCCGTCGCCGCCGCCCGGCTGCGCCCGGACAACCGGGCCGTGCTGGTGTACGAACCGGTCACCGCAGAAGACGAAGCCGCCGCCGAAGAGACCGACGAGCACGAGGGGGCGGACCAGTGACCGACGCTGCCGTGACCATGGAGTTCCACCCGCAGCCGACCGCCGGCGAGGCCAGGCCGTGGGCCTTCCCCGCCCCCGAGCGCGGCGCGCTCGACAACGGGCTGACCGTGCTGCGCTGCCACCGCCCCGGACAGCAGGTCGTGGCCGTCGAGATCAACCTCGACGCCCCCCTCGACGCCGAGCCCGAGGGCCTCGACGGCATCGCCACGATCATGGCGAGGGCCCTGTCCGAGGGCACCGACAAGCACACCGCCGAGGAGTTCGCCGCCGAGCTGGAGCGCTGCGGCGCCACCCTCGACGCGCACGCCGACCACCCCGGCCTCCGGGTCTCCCTGGAGGTCCCCGTCTCCCGGCTGCCCAAGGCGCTCGGCCTGCTCGCCGAGGCGCTGCGCGCCCCGGCGTTCGCCGACGCCGAGGTCGGGCGGCTCGTCCGCAACCGCCTCGACGAGATCCCGCACGAGACGGCCAACCCCGGCCGCCGCGCGGCCAAGCAGCTCTCCAAGGAGCTGTTCCCGGCCTCGCTGCGCATGTCCCGGCCCCGCCAGGGCACCGAGGAGACCGTCGGCCGGATCGACGCCGCGGCCGTACGCGCCTTCTACGAGGCGCACATCCGCCCCGCCACCGCCACCGCGGTCATCGTCGGCGACCTCACGGGCGTGGACGTCGACGAGCTGCTCGCCGACACCCTCGGCGCGTGGACCGGCAACACCGCCGCCGCCCGCCCAGCCCCGGCCATCACCGCGGACGACACCGGCCGGGTGGTCATCGTGGACCGCCCCGGCGCCGTCCAGACCCAGCTGCTCATCGGCCGCATCGGCGCCGACCGGCACGACCGCGTCTGGCCGGCCCAGGTGCTGGGCACGTACTGCCTCGGCGGCACGCTCACCTCCCGGCTGGACCGGGTGCTGCGCGAGGAGAAGGGCTACACCTACGGGGTACGGGCCTTCGGCCAGGTGCTGCGCTCCGCCCCGGACGGCACGGGCGCCGCGATGCTCGCCATCAGCGGTTCCGTCGACACCGAGTCCACCGGCCCGGCGCTGTCCGACCTGTGGACGGTGCTGCGCACGCTGGCGGCCGAGGGCCTGACGGACGCCGAGCGTGACGTGGCCGTGCAGAACCTGGTGGGGGTGGCGCCGCTCAAGTACGAGACGGCGGCGTCCGTCGCGGGCACGCTGGCCGACCAGGTCGAGCAGCACCTGCCGGACGACTTCCAGGCGCAGCTGTACGCGCGGCTGGCGGAGACCGGCACGGTCGAGGCGACGGCCGCGGCCGTCAACGCCTTCCCCGTGGACCGGCTCGTCACGGTCCTCGTCGGCGACGCGTCCCAGATCAAGGCGCCGGTGGAGGCGCTGGGCATCGGCGAGGTGACGGTCGTCACCGGCTGAACCCGGTCTCTCTCGGCCGATTGCGGCCGATCTCCGTCCGGACGCCTTTCCGGACACTTTCCAGGACAGGGAAACCCCGGCCCCCAGTGGCCGGGGTTTCCCTTATGCCCGATCGGTCCTGTGGTGTCCGCCACCGACGGTCCCGCCCCTCCGGCCCGGGCCGACTGGCCAAAAGGTATGCACAAATTCCGGGCACCCATCGGAAATCCGCGAAGATTGCAATAGAGTCACGGAACAGGAGTCGATCGGCAGTGTTTCGCGCGGATTAAGTCGGAGGTTCGGACATGCGCATTCCCGCGCACTCGGTATGCACGGCGATCCGCGACGACATCGTCTCCGGCGTATTCGAGCGGGGCGGCCGGCTCACCGAGGAACACCTCGCCCGGCGGTACGGCGTCTCCCGCGTCCCGGTGCGCGAGGCGCTGCGCACGCTGGAGTCCGAGGGCTTCGTGACCACCCGCCGGCACGTCGGCGCGTGTGTGGCCGAGCCCACCGACCAGGAGGCGGCCGACCTCCTGGAGGTACGGCTGCTGCTGGAGCCGCTCGGCGCGGCCCGCGCCGCCCAGCGACGTACCGAAGCACACCTCAAGGTGCTGCGCGGCCTGGTCAGACTGGGCCAGGAGCGGGCCAGGCGGGGCCAGGGGGAGGACCTGCGGGCGCTCGGGGCGTGGTTCCACGAGACCCTCGCGCAGGCCTCCGGGAGCCCCGCGCTGACCTCGCTGCTCACCCAGCTGCGGCACAAGATCGCCTGGATGTACGTGGTCGAGCAGCCCGCCCACCCCGTCGAGTCGTGGGCCGAGCACGGCGCGATCGTGGACGCGGTGGCGCGCGGCGACGCGGAGCGCGCGCGGGCCCTCACGACGCTGCACGCCGAGCGCACGGCGGCCGTGCACCGGCTCAAGCGCCCGGAGCGCGGCCGGGAAAAGGTGAGGCCTTCGCAACATGCCGTAAACACCGCGAGTGCTCGTTCTTAACATCCGCACCGTATACAAAGGGCAGTAATAGGCGGGACTTCTTTTCTGCTGCCCGCACGGAAATGACCGAGCCGTGGTGCGCCGAATTCTCGCGCACCACGGCTCGGCCGTGAAATGAATTCCGGACGGTCAGACCGTCTCGGGCAGTTCGTCGAGCCCCTCGGTGACCAGCTTCGCCAGCCGGTCCAGCGCCGCGTCGGCGCCCTCCGCGTCCGAGGCGAGCACGATCTCCTCGCCGCCGCGCGCGCCCAGGCCCAGGACCGCGAGCATCGAGGCCGCGTTCACGGGGGTGCTCTCCGCCTTCGCGACCGTGACCGGGACACCGGTGGCCGTGACGGCACGGACGAAGATGGAGGCGGGGCGGGCGTGCAGGCCCTCGGTCCAGCCGACGTTGACGTGTCGCTCAGCCATGGTGGTGCCCTTCGGTGTCACGAGGTTCGAGGTCGCGGGGCCGGAAGCGGCCGCGGGGCCAGTAATGATGAAGTTGTCTAGACCAGTCTCTCACGTGCCCCGCGCTCCACTCCTGCCGACCCGCGGTGCCCCTCCACCGTAGGCTTCGAGCATGGAGACGCCGTCGGAGCACGCGTACCCCGGCCACTGGGAAGCGGATGTGGTGCTGCGGGACGGAGGCACCGCCCGCATCAGGCCCATCACGGCCGCCGACGCGGCGCGCCTCGTCAGTTTCTTCGAACAGGTCTCGGACGAATCGAAGTACTACCGTTTCTTCGCCCCCTACCCCCGTCTGTCCGACAAGGACGTGCACCGGTTCACCCACCACGACTACGTGGACCGGGTCGGTCTCGCCCTGACCGTGGGCGGCGAGTTCGTCGCGACCGTGCGCTACGACCGCATCGACGCGCGGGGGCGCTCCGCGTCCGCGCCGGCCGACGAGGCGGAGGTCGCGTTCCTCGTCCAGGACGCGCACCAGGGGCGGGGCATCGCCTCGGTGCTCCTCGAACACATCGCGGCCGTCGCCAGGGAGCGGGGGATCCGGCGCTTCGCGGCCGAGGTCCTGCCCGCGAACAACAAGATGATCAAGGTGTTCCGGGACGCCGGCTTCACCCAGCGGCGCAGCTTCGAGGACGGGGCCGTGCACCTGACCCTCGACCTGGAGCCGACCGACGCGTCGCTCGCCGTCCAGCGGGGGCGCGAACAGCGCGCGGAGGCGCGCTCCGTGCAACGCCTCCTCGCGCCCGGCTCGGTCGCGGTCATCGGCACCGGCCGCACCCCGGGCGGGGTCGGCCGCACGGTGCTGCGCAACCTCACGGCCGGGGGCTTCACCGGCCGTACGTACGCCGTGAACGACGCCTTCGCGCCGGACACCCGGGAACTCGACGGCGTCCCCGCGGTCCGCTCCCTCGCCGAGATCGGCGGCCCCGTCGACCTCGCGATCCTCGCGGTGCCCGCGCGCCGCGTCCCCGAAGCGGTCGCCCGCTGCGGCGAGCACGGCGTCCAGGGGCTCGTGGTCCTCTCCGCCGGGTACGCGGAGAGCGGCGACGAGGGGCGGGCGCGGCAGCGCGAACTCGTCCGGCAGGTCCGCTCGTACGGGATGCGCCTCATCGGCCCCAACGCGTTCGGGATCATCAACACCTCCCCGGCCGTGCGGCTCAACGCGTCCCTCGCGCCGGAGCCGCCGGCACGCGGCCGGATCGGGCTGTTCACGCAGTCGGGCTCCATCGGCATCGCCCTGCTGGCCGGACTGCACCGGCGCGGCGCGCGCCTGTCCACCTTCATCTCGGCGGGCAACCGGGCGGACGTGTCCGGCAACGACTTCCTCCAGTACTGGTACGAGGACCCCGACACCGACGTCGTCCTGATGTACCTCGAATCCCTCGGCAACCCGAGGAAGTTCACCCGCCTCGCCCGCCGCACCGCCGCCGTGAAGCCGGTCGTCGCGGTCAAGGGCGCCCGCCACAACGGCAGCGCGCCGCCCGGCCACGCCGTACCGGTGACCCGCATCCCGGACG
The DNA here is from genome assembly GCF_011694815.1 of Streptomyces liangshanensis. NCBI lineage: Bacteria > Bacillati > Actinomycetota > Actinomycetes > Kitasatosporales > Streptomycetaceae > Streptomyces > Streptomyces liangshanensis. The sequence continues at coordinate 1,874,766 of NZ_CP050177.1, read as the reverse complement.
CGACGGTCTCGGCGCTCCTGCGCCAGGCGGGCGTGATCCGCGTGGACACGGTGACGGAACTGGTCGACGCGGGCCTCCTCCTGGCGACCCAGCCCCTCCCCGCCGGCCCCCGCGTCGCGATCCTCGGCAACTCCGAGTCCCTCGGGCTCCTCACGTACGACGCCTGCCTCGCGGAGGGCCTGCGCCCGCTCCCGCCCCGCGACCTGACGACGTCCGCGACCCCGCAGGACTTCCGTACGGCCCTGGCGGCGGCCCTCTCCGACCCGTCGTGCGACGCGGTGGTGGTCACGGTGATCCCGCACGTGGGCGAATCCGCCACCCCGCTGCTCACGGAGGCGAGCACCCTGGCCCACGCCCTGAGAGAAGCGACAACCACCGCCCCACCCAAGCCGGTAGCGGTGGTCCACGTAGAACTCCCAGGCCTACCGGAGTCCCTGTCCACCACGGAACCACCCCCGGCCCCCGACGACCCCCCACACCCGCCCGCCGCCGAGCCCGCGGCCACGACCCGACCGACCGCCGCGGACAGGTCACCCGACGCCCCCGCCGGACCCACCCGACGCGACGCCGCCCCCGCAGGGAACGCCCCCGCGCCGGACCAGGCGGGAAGCGCACCCGGCCCGGGGGCGGCCGGCCCCAGGGCCATCCCCGCCTACCCGGCCGCCGAGCGCGCCGTGCGCGCCCTCGCCGAGGGGGTGCGGTACGCCGCCTGGCGGCGGGGGATCGCGGAGCCCGGGAAGGTGCCCGAGTACGAGAACATCGACGAGGCCGGGGCCGGGGCGCTCATCGGGCGGGCGCTCGCGGGCGCGTCGGCCGATCCGCGGGGCGTGAGCCTCGGCGACGACGAGGCGGGGGCGCTGCTCGGGCGGTACGGGATCTCCGTACGGCCCACCCTCCCCGCACCGGGACCCGACGCCGCCGCCACCGCCGCCGCGCGGCTCGGCTACCCCGTCGCGCTCAAGACGACCGCGCCCCACCTGCGCCACCGCGCCGACCTCGGCGGCGTACGGCTCGACCTCGGCGACGAGGCCCAACTCCGCCTCGCGTACGGCGAGCTGACCGACGCCCTCGGCACCCCCGCCGAACTGCTCCCCGTCGTCCAGTCGATGGCCCCGCGCGGCGTGGACACCGTCGTGCGCGCCGCCATCGACCCGGCCGCCGGCGCCGTTCTCTCCTTCGGCCTCGCGGGCGCCGCCTCCGAACTCCTCGGCGACCTCGCCCACCGCCTCGTCCCCGTCACCGACCGCGACGCGGCCGAACAGATCAGGTCCATCAGGGCCGCCCCGCTGCTGTTCGGCTGGCGCGGCTCCACGCCCGTCGACATCCCCGCCCTCGAAGAACTGCTGCTCCGCGTCTCCCGCCTGGTCGACGACCACCCCGAGATCGTCTCCGTCGACCTCGAACCCGTAGTCGTCGCCACCCACGGCCTCACCGTCCTGGGCGCAACCATCCGCCTGGCCCCACCCCCACCCCGCAACGACTTCGGCCCCCGCCACCTCCCGACGTACTGACACCCCAACGCCCCGGGTGCTGTACGCGGTCCCGGTCGTGCGAAGCCGCGTCGGAGCGGGCCGCGGCCCCCGGGGCCGGGCGCGGGTTCCCGGCGGGGCCATGCGAGCCCGCGCGGGGTGGGCCGCGGCGCCCCGGCCGGCGCACGCAGGCCCGTCGCGCGGATGCGCCCCCGGCCGCAGGCCCCTCGGAGTCCGGCGCGAGAGACCCGGCGGGGCCGCGCCGACCCGCGTGAACCGGCGCGCCCCAGGCGGCAACCCCCTGGGGCTCGTCCGAAGCAACCCCGAGCCCCCCGAAGCCCCCCGCACCCCACCGGGCCGCCCGCGGCCCCACCCCGCACGTCGTCCTCCGCAGCCATCCGGCCACCGTAGGATGGAGCCCATGGCGAAGACCGGTACGACGACCCAGGGGCTGCGCACGGCGATCGAGCGCAGCGGCTACTACCCGGCTCTCGTGGCCGAGGCGGTGGAGGCCGCTGTCGGCGGCGAGCCGATCGCGTCGTACGTGGTCCACCAGGAGACCACCTTCGACGCGAACGAGGTGCGCCGCCATGTCACCGTCCTCGTCCTGACGGCCCACCGCTTCATCGTCAGCCACACCGACGAGCAGGCCTCCGACACCAGCTCCCCGACGCCCTACGCCACCACCTCCACCGAGTCCGTCAAGATCGACCGCATCTCGTCGGTCGTGGTCAGCAGGGTCGTCGGCAACCCGGAGTCGTACACTCCCGGCACCCTCCCCCGCGAGGTCGTCCTCACCATCGGCTGGGGCGCCGTCTCCCGTATCGACCTGGAGCCCGCCGCCTGCGGCGACCCCAACTGCGAGGCGGACCACGGCTACACGGGCAGCTCCACCGCCGACGACCTGAGCCTGCGGGTCAGCGAGGCCGGCGACGGCCCCGACACCGTCCGCCAGACCCTCGCCTTCGCCCAGGCCCTCTCGGAAGCCACCGCCGCCACCGCGGCGACCACGCGCTGATGTCCGCGCAGGCACCCCGGCCCCACCCCCGCCCGCAGCCGGCGAAGCCCCGGCAGCCCCCGACACCCCCCGCGCGGACCGCCCCCCGCCCGGCGCCGCCCGCCCCAGGCCCCACGGCCGGCGGCCCCGCGGCCGGCGAAGCCCCGGCAACCCCCGGCGCCCCCGCCCCCTCGCAGGGCCCCGCGCCCCGCGACCCCGCGTCCGCCCCCCGCCACCCCGCGCCCGCGCAGGGCCCCACCCCACCCCCCTGGCCGGACGACCCCCTCCCGCTCGCCCTCGGCACCGCCCCCGTGCCCGAGTACGGCAGCGGCTCCCTCGCCGACCTGCTCCCCACCCTCGCCGCCGGACAGGGCGTACCGAACCTGACCGCGGCCATCCCCGAACTCACCCCCGCCGACCGCAACTGCGTCTTCCTGATCGACGGCCTCGGCTGGGAGCAGATCAAGGCCCACCCCGACGAGGCGCCCTACCTGACCTCGCTGCTCGGCACCTCCCGCGGCTCCACGGGACGCCCGATCACCGCCGGGTTCCCCTCCACCACCGCGACCTCCCTCGCCTCCGTCGGCACCGGCCTGCCCCCCGGCGCCCACGGCCTGCCCGGCTACACCGTCCGCGACCCCGCGACCGGCGCGCTGATGAACCAGCTCCGCTGGCTCCCCTGGACCGCGCCGCACGTCTGGCAGCCGTACCCGACGGTCTTCCAACTCGCCGACGCGGCAGGCGTCCACACCGCCCAGGTGTCGTCCCCGACCTTCCGCAACACCCCGCTCACCCAGGTCGCGCTGAGCGGCGGCACGTTCCACGGCCGGCTCACCGGCGAGGACCGGATGGACCTCGCCGCGGCCCAACTCGCCGCCGCCGACCGGTCGCTGGTCTACACGTACTACAGCGAGGTCGACGGCAAGGGCCACCGCTTCGGCGTCGACTCCGACGCCTGGCGCGGCCAGTTGATGTACGTCGACCGGCTCGTCCAGCGCCTCGCCGAACAACTGCCGCCCCGCGCCGCGCTCTACGTCACCGCCGACCACGGCATGATCGACATCCCCTTCGACGACGAGTCGCGCATCGACTTCGACGAGGACTGGGAACTGCGGGCCGGGGTCGCCCTGTTGGGCGGAGAGGGCCGTGCCCGCCACGTGTACGCGGTGGACGGCGCCCAGGACGACGTCCTCACCGTGTGGCGCGAGGTGCTCGGCGACCGCTTCTGGGTGGCGAGCCGGGACGAGGCCGTCGAGGCGGGCTGGTTCGGTCCGCCGGGCTCGGTGGAGGAGCGGGTGTACGGCAGGATCGGCGACGTCGTCGCGGCGGCCCACGCGGACGTCGTGATCACCGCCTCGGTCCAGGAGCCGCACGAGTCCGCGATGGTGGGGATGCACGGCTCGATGACCCCCGTCGAACAGCTCGTACCCCTCCTCGAAGTACGCTCCTAGTCGCCCGGTTCGCACGCAGCGCGTCCGGCGCGGAGTTGCCCGTACATCCGAAAGGCCGTCACCCCGCATGCCAGAGCTCGTCTTCTTCTCCGGAACGATGGACTGCGGGAAGAGCACCCTGGCCCTCCAGATCGGCCACAACCGTTCGGCACGCGGCCTCCAGGGCGTGATCTTCACGCGCGACGACCGGGCGGGCGAGGGCAAGCTGTCGTCGCGTCTCGGCCTGGTCACCGACGCCGTCGAGGCCGACGAGGACATGGACCTGTACGCGTACCTCGTCGACCACATCACCCGCGGCGGCCGCGCCGACCACGTCATCGTGGACGAGGCGCAGTTCCTCGCCCCCCGCCAGATCGACCAGCTCGCCCGCATCGTCGACGACCTCAACCTGGACGTCTTCGCCTTCGGCATCACCACGGACTTCCGTACGAAGCTGTTCCCCGGGTCCCAGCGCCTCATCGAGCTGGCCGACCGCATCGAGGCGCTCCAGGTCGAGGCGATGTGCTGGTGCGGCGCGCGGGCGACGCACAACGCGCGGACCGTCGGCGGCCGGATGGTGGTCGAGGGCGCGCAGGTGGTGGTGGGCGACGTGCACCACTCGACCGGCGACGTCGGGTACGAGGTGCTCTGCCGACGCCACCACCGCCGCAGAATGACCAGCGCAACGTCCCACGCGGGCGCCCTGTCCCCGGACGTCCTCCCAGTAACCCCAGGCTGACGCCCGCCCCCCAGGGCCCCGCTACCCCCGGCCCCCCGCCCGTCACCCTCGATGACCGGCCGCCGCTACGATCCCGAACAGCGCGCCCTGGGGGTCCGCGACGATTGCCGTTCGTCCGTACGGGCCGTCCTGTGGTGCCCTGAGCACCTGGCCGCCTCGCTCGGTCGCCAGCCGGGCCGACGCGTCCGTGTCGTCGACCGCGAAGTAGACGACCCAGTACGGGTGCCGCTTCCGGAAGCGGCCGCTGCCGATGCCGTGCAGCGACGCCAGCGGCGTACCCCCCAGGTCCAGGGTCTGGAGGTCCGGGCCGGCGGCGGCCTCACCCCGCGCGCCCGCGCCGCCCGCGCCATGCTCGCCCTGCTCGTCGTACGTGAACAGTCCCCGGTAGAACGCGCCGATCGACGCCGTCTCCGGCGTGATCAGCTCGGACCAGACGGGGGTGCCGTGCGGCCCGGACAGCGTGGTGCCCACATAGGTCGCCGCCTCCCAGATCCCGAACAGCGCCCCCGCCGGATCCAGCGCGATGATCAGCCGCCCGGCCTGCCCCGCGGCCAGGGGCGGGACCGCGACCGTCCCGCCGTTGGTCCTGATCGCGTTCGCCGACGCGTCGGCGTCGTCCGTCGCCAGGTACGTCGTCCAGCAGACGTGGAGCAGCCGGTTCGGCTGGATCTGGCCGATGCCCGCGATCTCGTCGTCACCGATCCGGGCCCGCATGTACAGCCCCAGCTCGGGCGGCCCCTGAGCGAACTCCCAGCCGAACAGAACGCCGTAGAACGCCTCCGCCGCGGGCACGTCGTGCAGCATCAGGTTGACCCAGCAGGGCGTACCGGGCGTGCGCCGTACCGGTGCGTTGGACATCGTCACCGCTCCTCGGACCGTTGTGGTGGCCGTGGCGAAGGATGCGCGAGGATGGCATCCATGACTGCCATCATCTCCGCCGCCCAACTCGCGAGCGAGTCAGCCGGGCCGCGTCCCCCCGTACTCCTCGACGTGCGCTGGAGCCTGGGCGGGCCCCCCGGACGTCCCGCGTACGACGCCGGTCACCTGCCCGGCGCCGTCTACGTCGACCTGGACACCGAGCTGGCGGGCCCCGCGGGCGCCGGCGGCCGGCACCCGCTGCCCGGCGTGGCGGCCTTCGGCGCGGCGATGCGCCGGGCCGGTGTCTCGGCCGGCACCCCCGTCGTGGTGTACGACGGCGGGCAGGGCTGGGCGGCGGCCCGCGCGTGGTGGCTGCTGCGCTGGGCCGGGCACCCGGACGTACGGGTCCTCGACGGCGGCCTCACGGCCTGGACCGGCCCGCTCTCCACCGACACCCCGTCCCCGGCCGAGGGCGACTTCGCCCCGGTCCCGGGCGGCATGCCGTTGCTGGACGCGGACGGCGCGGCGGCGCTGGCGGACGAGGGGCTGCTGCTGGACGCGCGCGCGGCGGAGCGCTACCGCGGGGACGTCGAGCCGATCGACCGGATCGGCGGCCACATCCCGGGCGCGGTGTCCGCCCCGACGACGGAGAACGTCGCCGAGGACGGCCGCTTCCTGCCCGCCGAGCACCTCACCGCCCGCTTCGGCGCGCTGGGGGCCACGGAGGAGACCAAGAACGTGGGGGTCTACTGCGGCTCGGGCGTCTCCGGAGCCCACGAGGTGCTCGCCCTGGAGATCGCCGGACACCGGGCGGCGCTGTACGCGGGCTCCTGGTCCGAGTGGTCCTCGGACGAGTCCCGCCCGGTCGCCACCGGCCCGGATCCGCGCTAGGGCGTGTCACTCACCCGTAAGACACGCGTGCGACACCGTACGACACCGAGGAGCGCCGCCCCTGACGTGGGGCGGCGCTCCTCGGTGTCGTACCCGTCCGGTCCTGCCGACCGGCTCCCGGACTAGTCCTGCTTCTTCCGCCGCGTCCCGAACACGATCTCGTCCCAGCTCGGCACCGCCGCCCGCCGCCCGGGGCGGACGCCGTCCGCCTCCGCCTGACGGTCCGTCGTACCCGTGAGCCGGTCGCGATGACCCGCCACGGAACGCGGCATCAGCACGTCCGCGTAGGCGGAACCGGCACCGGCCGACGCCGCGGGCGCGACCGGTTCCTCCTCGTCCGGGGCAGGCCCCGGATCCGCGTCCGGCGGGTCCGGCGGCGCGGGCCGCTCGGGCACCACCATGTCGCCCCGGAAGCTGGGCACCGCCTCCAGCAGGCTGGTCAGCGAGTCCCGCTCGCTCTCCTCCGACTCGGGCAGCGCGGCCCGCTCGGGCCCCCGGTCCAGTGCGCGGTCCATCGGCCGGTCACGCGGCAGCCGCGCGATCCGGGGCACGAACGGGAAGCTCGGCTCCTTGGAGGCGAGCGTGTCGTCGGTGTCGCCGATCAGCGCGCGCGCCTCGTCGTCGACGGCCTGGACGAGCCGCCGGGGCGGGTCGTACGTCCAGCTCGCCGAGTGCGGCTCGCCCGCGACCAGGTACACCAGCAGGACTTCCCAGGTGCCGTCGTCGCGGCGCCACGAGTCCCACTGGACGGTCTCCTTCTCGGCGCCACGCAGCGTCAGGCGCTCCTGCACAGCCTCGCCGAGCTGGGGACCCGCGTTCTCGCCGGGCCGGCGGACGGCGGTCTTCCGCGCCCGTTCGGCCATGAAGGCGCGCTCCGCCAGCACCGGACCCTCGAACCGGCGGACCCGGTCCACCGGGATGCCGGCGTGCTGCGCGACCTCCTCGGCGGAGGCGCCCGCCCGTATCCGGGCCTGGATGTCACGAGGCCGGAGATGGCTCTCCACCTCGATCTCGATCTGGCCGAGCCGGGCGCGGTCGTTGCGGACGGCAGCCCGGAGCCGCTCGTCGATCGGAAGCGTGTATTCCGTGCTGTCCGCAGCCTTGAGCACCAGTCGTGTGCCGTCGTTGGAGACGGCCACGACACGCAGTTCGGGCATGGGGACCTCCCGGGTGGTGCCTGCCGACGTCACGTGCGTCGCTGCTTCCGCTAGTCGAGTGTGGCCTGCCCGGGTGCAGCCTGCCACAACCTTGCCGTGCTGCCCGGCGTGTCGGGCAAGTGCCCTGGATCGCCGTGATGGCACGGTTACCTCTTCGCGACGCAGAGTGACGGACCTCGTCACCCTGTGCAGCAGGCGCCCGTGCGGTGCCGCGGCGCCGCCGGATCGAGTGCCACCTTCGGCCCCCTTCCCGTAGGTCCCGGACTCCATGAGGGAGTCCGGCCCCAGGGCTCGCCACAGTACTCCATTCGGGCCATGCGGGTGGAGCGGCGCGCCGCTCAAGTTCTCCACGGGCACGGGAGTTGGGCCCAGGCATCCGCCGTGCACGCGTGTCAAGCTTCACACAATCCACAGAAGCGGAACGATTCACTTCGCTTAACTGTCCCTTCCTGGTGCAGGGTGGGACGGAAAGGGCTGCGAGGGGGTGGAGATGGACCCGGGGAAGACCGGCGGTACGGACCAGGTGGAGAACGACGCGAAACCGTCGCGGAAGCGGCTGGATCTGAGCGTGCCCCAGGTCGCGGGCAGCGCGGTCGCCGCGATCACCGCCGCTGTCCTCGCCTCCCAGCTCGGCGTCTACGGCACGGTCATCGGCGCGGGTGTGGTCAGCGTCGTCGCCACCTGCGGGGCGTCCGTCTTCCAGCACGTCTTCCGCCGCACCGGCGAGCAGATACGCGTGGTGACCGTCCAGGCGAAACCGAAGGGCCGTCAGGTCCCGGCCGCGCCGACGCCACCCCGTCCGTCCCCGGCGGCGGCGGGGGAGGTCCCGCCCCGGGACGGGGAGTTCGGCGAGGCCACCGTCCACGGCACCCGGGTCCGCGGGTGGAAGCGCCCCGTCCGCGCCGCCGTCGTGGTCTTCCTGGTCGCGATGATCGGCATCACCGGATTCGAACTGATCTCGGGCCGCGACCTCAGCGGCGGCAAGGGCACCACCGTGGGAACCGTCGTCGGCGGCGGCCACGACCGGCGCGCCCCCTCGCACACCCCCGGCGACACCCCGGACCCCGGCCAGGACCCCGGCGGGACGTCCGGCACCGGCGGGGGCGGGCCATCGGACGGCGGTACGGCCCCGGCGGCGCCCCCGCCCGGCACCACCTCAGGCGGCGGTGCGGGCCAGGGCGGTACGAGTGGTCAGGGCGGCACCCCGCCCGCGTCCCCGACCCCCACGCCCTCGCACTCCGCGACCACCCCGCCGGCCACCCCCACACCGACCCCCACCCCGACGGGCGGCGGGAACGGCGGGAAGGCCGGGAACGGTACGTCGGGCGCCGACGGCGGCACGAACCCCGGAGGCACGGGCGGCAGGACCCCCGGCACCGGCGCCAAGACGCCCGCCGGATGAGGCGACGGCCGCACCGGACAGAAGGCCCCCAACCGGCACAGGCCGGGCGCCTCAGCCCCCGAGGACCCGCCGCAGGTAGTCGTTGCCGAACAGCCGGTCCGGGTCGAGCCGGTCCCGTACCGCCGTGAACTCGGCGAAGCGCGGGTAGGCCTCGGCCAGGTACGCCGCGTCCCGCGTGTGGACCTTCCCCCAGTGCGGCCGCCCGCCGTGCGCGACCATGATCCGCTCCACCGCGGTGAAGTACGAGCGGTGCGGGGTGCCCCGGTACAGGTGCACCGCGATGTACGCGGTCTCCCGCCCCGAGGCCGTCGACAGCGGGATGTCGTCCGCCGGCGCCGTACGGATCTCCACGGGGAAGCTGATCTTCAGCGGGGACCGCTCGACCATGGCCTTCACCTCGCGCAACGCCGCCACCGCCTGGTCCCGGGGGAGCGCGTACTCCATCTCCAGGAAGCGCACCCGGCGCGGGGAAGTGAAGACCTTGTAAGGAATGTCCGTGTACGTACGGGCGGACATGACGCGGCTGGAGACCCGTGCGAGCGGCGGTATGACCATGGGAACGGCCTTGCCGACCTGGCAGACGACCTCGAACAGGCCGTTGGCGATGAACTCGTCCTCCATCCACCCGCTGACCCGGCCCAGCGGGGCCGGCAGGCCGGCGCTGCGGTTGTTCCGCTTGGTGCTGCAGTTCCCGGTGTGCGGGAACCAGTAGAACTCGAAGTGCTCGTTCTCGGCGACGTGCTGGTCGAACTCCGCCGTCACCCGGTCGAAGCTCATCGGCTCCTCACGGGCCGTCAGCAGGAAGACCGGCTCGACGGCGAACGTCACCGCCGTGATCACGCCGAGCGCGCCCAGTCCCACCCGGGCCGCGGTGAAGACGTCCGCGTTCTCCTCCGGAGAGCACCGCAGGACCGAGCCGTCGGCGGTGAGCAGCTCCAGCGCCCGCACCTGCGCGGAGATCGACGCCGACTCGCGGCCGGTGCCGTGCGTGCCGGTGGATATCGCGCCCGCCACGGTCTGTTCCATGATGTCGCCCATGTTGGTGAGCGACAGTCCCTCCCTGGCCAGCGCCGCGTTCAGCCGCTTCAGGGGGGTGCCCGCCTCGACCGTGACGGTCGCGCCGGTCCGGTCGATCTCCCGGATCCCGGTCAGCAGGTCGGGCCGTATGCGCACACCGTCCGTGGCCGCCACGGCGGTGAACGAGTGACCCGTACCGCCCGCCTTCACCTTCAACCCGTCGGCGGCGGCCCTGCGCACGACCGCGGACAGCTCGTCCACGGAGGCGGGGGAGACCGTACGCGCGGGGCGGGCGGTGACGTTCCCCGCCCAGTTGCGCCACGTGGTCTTGCTCGTCGTGCCTGTGTCGGTCCTGGTCATCCGGCCCGTGCCCTCCCCGAACAGTGACCGGCTCGCGCAGCCGGCGATCCCCCGGGAACGCCACCGCGACCGCGCGCGCTCCCGCCACGGCCGGGAAAGGCGAGCCCCGGCCGGTTGGAGGGGGATCATACTCAGGACCGCCGCGCGGGCCTCCACCACCCACCCGCGCGGCGGCGGGCGGCCCGGCGGCGTGTTCCGGCACCGGGGGCGGCGGTGGTCGGTCGTACCCCGGTTGGTGGGAGGATCGAACCATGCCCGAACAGCACACGACCACCCCGTACGACGCCCTGCTCCTGTTGTCCTTCGGCGGCCCCGAAGGACCGGACGACGTGGTTCCGTTCCTGGCCAACGTGACCAGGGGCCGCGGCATCCCCGAGGAGCGGCTCAAGGAAGTGGGCAAGCACTACTTCCTGTTCGGGGGCGTCAGCCCGATCAACGAACAGAACCGTGCCCTCCTGGAAGCGCTGCGGAAGGACTTCGCCGAGCACGGCGTGGACCTGCCCGTCTACTGGGGGAACCGCAACTGGGCGCCCTACCTCACCGACACCCTGCGGGAGATGGCGGCCGACGGCCGGCGCCGCATCGCCGTCCTCGCCACCAGCGCGTACGCCTCGTACTCGGGCTGCCGCCAGTACCGCGAGAACCTCGCCGACGCCCTCGCCACCCTCACCGCCGAGGGCATCGAGCCGCCCCGCGTCGACAAGCTGCGGCACTACTTCAACCACCCCGGCTTCCTGCGCCCCATGACCGAGAGCGTGATCGCCTCCCTCGCGGACCTGCCCGAGGACGTGCGCGCGGGCGCCCACCTCGCCTTCACCACGCACTCCGTCCCGACCGCGGCCGCCGACACGTCGGGCCCCGTCGAGGACCACGGGGACGGCGGCGCCTACGTCGCCCAGCACCTCGACGCCGCGCGCGTGATCGTGGACGCCGTACGCGAGGAGACCGGCGTCGAGCACCCCTGGCAGCTCGTCTACCAGTCGCGCAGCGGCGCGCCCCACATCCCCTGGCTCGAACCGGACATCTGCGACCACCTGGAGACGCTGCACGCGCAGGGCGTCCCCGCCGTCGTGATGGCTCCCATCGGCTTCGTCTCGGACCACATGGAGGTCCTGTACGACCTCGACACCGAGGCCACCGCCAAGGCCGCGGAGCTGGGCCTGCCCGTCCGCCGCTCGGCCACCGTGGGCGCGGACCCGCGCTTCGCCGCCGCCGTACGTGATCTCCTGCTGGAGCGGGCCGCCGCCGAACGGGGGGAGTCCGTGGAGCGCTGCGCGCTGGGCGCTCTCGGCGCCGGCCACGACCTCTGCCCGGTCGGTTGCTGCCCGGCCCGGGCCCCGCGGCCCGCCGCCGCGGGCGCCGACAGTCCGTACGCCTGAAGGAGCCCGCTGTGACCGACGCACCGACCGACCCCTCCACCGACCCCTTCGCGGGGGAGCTGCTGGCCCTGGCCCTGGAGGCCGCCCGGCGGGCGGGCGCGCTGCTGCGCGACGGCCGGCCCGACGACCTCGCCGTCGCCGCCACGAAGTCCAGCCCCGTCGACGTGGTGACCGAGATGGACATCGCCGCCGAGAAGCTGATCACCGGCTACCTGAGCGAGCACCGCCCCGACGACGGCTTCCTCGGCGAGGAGGGCGCCAGCTCGGCGGGTACGAGCGGCATCCGCTGGGTCGTCGACCCGCTGGACGGCACCGTGAACTACCTCTACGGCCTGCCCACCTGGTCCGTGTCCATCGCCGCCGAGCGCGACGGGGAGCGGCTGGTGGGCGTCGTGGAGATCCCGATGCGCCGCGAGACCTTCCGGGCCGTCCTCGGCGGCGGCGCCTTCCTGAACGACCGGCCGGTCCGCTGCCGCCCGGCCCCGCCGCTGGAACGCGCCCTGGTGTCGACGGGCTTCAACTACGTCACCACCGTCCGTGCCCACCAGGCGGACATCGCCCAGCGCCTGATCCCGCGGCTGCGGGACATCCGGCGGGGCGGTTCGGCCGCCGTCGACCTGTGCGACGTGGCGGCGGGGAGGCTGGACGGCTACTACGAGCGCGGGCTGCACCCGTGGGACCTGGCGGCCGGGGACCTGATCGCGCGGGAGGCGGGGGCGCTGACCGGCGGCCGGCCCGGCGAGCGGCCGGCGTGGGACCTGGCGGTGGCCGCGCCGCCCGGTGTGTTCGAGCCGCTCCAGGCACTGCTGGAGGAGTACGGCGCCTGGCACGACTGACGGAACAGCACACGGAACAGCCCCGATGCCGTCCCCTCGGCACCGGGGCTGTTCACACTGACGTCATGCGTGTGATGCGTGTGCTTCGTGTGTTCTTCCAGAAGTGTTCGGTCGTACGGTTCGTACAGGTCGTACAGGTCGTACGGGTCGTTCGGGCCGGTCAGACGCTGGCCGCGCCGACCTCCACGCCATGTTCCGCGGCGAGCCGGCGCAGATCGTCCAGCTCTTCCTGCTCGACGTCCGCGAGGAAGTCGTCTCCCGCTTCCCGGGCATGGGTGAGATCGGTTTCCGTGGCCTTTATACGCTGCAGCAGCCCTGCGGTGAATGCGTCCATTGCGCCCCCTCGTCGTGGGTCAGTGGCACGGGGGTGTGCCGACGTCGTGGTCGATGGCACGGGGGTGTGCCGACGGCGGGTGATCACGCGCCCACTGCCTACTGGGGGGCAGTTGTGGGACCTGACATGCCACAAACAGGGCGTGATCTCGGATGTGAAGTCGTTTTCCCCAGGCTCCGTCTTCGAGAAACCTCAACTCTTCAAAGAATCCCGAGTATTCCCGCCGGGCCCGGACAGGTTCTTCCGTCCTGCCTGGTGAGGCCGCCAGGCCCCGGTCCGCGCCCCCGCCCGGGGCCCGTCCGCCGTGCGGTGTCCGGGGCCCGGTCTCGTCTTACCGCCGGTTTATGGGCGTAGCGGGCAGGATGGGGACGCACACCCAGTGCGACGACCTGCCCTGATCCCAGGTGACGGGCGACCAGAGGAAGGAACAGCGCCGTGCGCGTACTCGTCGTCGAGGACGAGCAACTGCTCGCCGATGCGGTGGCCACCGGACTGCGCCGGGAGGCCATGGCCGTCGACGTCGTGTACGACGGCGCGGCGGCCCTGGAGCGGATCGGGGTCAACGACTACGACGTGGTGGTGCTGGACCGGGACCTTCCCCTGGTGCACGGGGACGACGTCTGCCGCCGGATCGTGGAGCTGGGGGTGCCCACCCGGGTCCTCATGCTCACGGCCTCGGGCGACGTCAGCGACCGGGTCGAGGGACTGGAGCTGGGCGCGGACGACTACCTGCCCAAGCCCTTCGCCTTCACCGAGCTGACCGCCCGCGTCCGCGCGCTCGGCCGGCGGACGACGGTGCCGCTGCCGCCCGTCCTGGAGCGCTCGGGGATCAAGCTCGACCCGAACCGGCGCGAGGTCTTCCGCGAGGGCAAGGAGATCCAGCTCGCCCCCAAGGAGTTCGCGGTGCTGGAGGTCCTGATGCGCAGCGAGGGCGCGGTCGTCTCGGCCGAGCAGCTGCTGGAGAAGGCCTGGGACGAGAACACGGACCCGTTCACCAACGTCGTGCGGGTCACTGTCATGACCCTGCGCCGCAAGCTGGCCGAGCCGCCCGTGATCGTCACGGTCCCCGGTTCGGGATACCGGATCTGACGCGGATGGCGAGCAACCCGCTGCCGCCCTCGGCACCTCCCAAGCCGACCTGGGACCCGAGACGGCCCGACCAGACGCTGCCCTGGGTGCGTCCGACGATCCGCATACGTCTCACGCTGCTGTACGGCGGGATGTTCCTGATCGCCGGCATCCTGCTGCTCTCGATCATCTACCTGCTCGCGGCGCAGGCCCTGCACGTGGGCAGCAAGCTCCCCTTCACCCTCCTCTCGGGTGCGGTGAGCAGCGACACCTGCAGGCTGCCGGCCCAGCTCACCCCCGACGAGGCCAACGCGGCGATCAACAGCTGCGTCAACCACCAGCGGGCCCAGGCACTCGACGACCTGCTCACCCGTTCCCTGTTCGCGCTGGTGGGCCTGAGCATCATCGCGTTCGCCTTCGGGTACGCGATGGCGGGCCGCGTGCTCTCGCCGCTGGGCCGGATCACCCGTACCGCACGGCGCGTGGTCGGCTCCGACCTCTCGCGGCGGATCGAGCTGGACGGCCCGGACGACGAGCTGAAGGAGCTCGCGGACACGTTCGACGAGATGCTGGAGCGGCTGGAGCGTGCCTTCACGGCGCAGCAGCGCTTCGTCGCGAACGCGTCCCACGAGTTGCGTACGCCGCTGGCGATCAACCGGACGCTGCTGGAGGTCCACCTCTCGGACCCGGGCGCCCCCGGCGAACTCCAGCAGCTCGGCAAGACGCTCCTGGCGACCAACGAGCGCAGTGAGCAGCTGGTGGAGGGCCTGCTGCTGCTCGCCCGCAGCGACAACCAGCTCGTGGAGCGAAAACCGGTCGACCTCGCCGAGGTGGCCGCCCGCGCGGTCGACCAGACCGCCGGTGAGGCCCTGGCGAAGAACGTGGTCATCCGCGGGGAGCGGGCGCCCGCGGTCGTCCAGGGGAACGGGGTCCTGCTGGAGAGGATCGCGCTGAACCTGGTCCAGAACGCCGTCCGGTACAACGTGCCGGAGGACGGCTGGGTGGAGGTCACGACGTCGATGGAGCCGGGACAGGCGGTCCTGGTGGTGTCGAACACGGGTCCGGTCGTTCCCGCTTACGAGATCGACAATCTTTTCGAACCGTTCCGCCGGCTCCGTACCGAACGGACCGGCAGCGACAAGGGCGTGGGCCTCGGCCTGTCGATCGCCCGGTCCGTGGCCCGGGCCCACGGTGGCCGTATCATCGCGGAGCCCCGGGAGGGCGGTGGTCTCGTGATGCGGGTCACCCTCCCGGTCTGAGATGCTGCTCGCGGCATCCCTGACCAGGCTGGCTTCGTTCGCTTTGCGCGGAATTTTCGGGGGCCCCGCCCGGTTGGGGCTTGTGTGATCGATCACAGGGTCGAATTCACGCCCGTCCACTCTCTGTGATCAAGCCACCCTCGGAAAGCCGGTAAAGTCCGGGTTTCCGGGGCCCCGGATCACGGGAAGTACACGGGGTGGCGCCCGTGTAGCACGACCTCAGGACCGTGTACGGTCCCCTTCGCCACCCGCAGTCGATCACTCAGCACGAGTGCGATTGGGTGTCGATTGAGTAACAGACCTTGATGTGAGGCAAAATCTCCGCCTCAGGTCGGGCACAAGTCCGGCCTCTCACGCGTTACGTGCGCTGGAGACACCACAGAAACCCAGAGGGGGAGAGCGACATGGCAACGGATTACGACACCCCACGCAAGACCGATGACGACGTCGATCAGGACAGCCTTGAGGAACTGAAGGCCCGTCGGAACGACAAGTCGACCTCAGCGGTCGACGTCGACGAGTTCGAGCAGGCTGAAGGCCTGGAGCTGCCCGGCGCGGATCTCTCCAACGAGGAGCTTTCCGTCCGCGTGCTGCCCCGTCAGGCCGACGAGTTCACCTGCATGAGCTGCTTCCTGGTGCACCACCGCAGCCAGTTGGCCAGGGAGAAGAACGGTCAGCCGATCTGCCGCGACTGCGACTAGGGCGGGTCGGCCGTGGCAGGCGACTCACCGTCCCGGAAACGGCCCTTCGGCCCTGCGGGTCCACCGAAGGAGTCCGAGAGCGGCTCAGGCCCGGCAGGAGGCCCTCAACCCCCCGCCGAGCACTCCGCTCTCGTACCCCTTCCCGGCCCGGACGACGACGGGCGAGACCTGCCCGCCCCGCTCGAAGCGGCCCAGGACGACCACGACGGCCCCCGGACCAAGGGCCGGCGCCTGGCGGCCGTCACACGGGGAGTACGCAAAGGAGGCGTGGGCGCCAAGGCGGCGCTCGGCCATCTCGCCGACCGGATCATCGAGAACGCTCCTCGGGTCCCGGTCCGCGACCTGGCGACGCTTCGCCGCCAGTTCCCGGGTCTCGGACCCGAGGAACTGGCCGACAAGCTGATCGCGGGCGCCGCGAACAGCAGTTCGACGGTGGGCGCGGGCATCGGCGCGGCGGCGATGCTGCCCGTGCCGCCCGCGATGCCCGCCGAGCTGGCGGCGGAGATCACCGCCGTCGCCGCGATCGAGCTCAAGCTCATCGCGGAGCTGCACGAGGTCTACGGGCTCCGCCCTCCCGGCACCGTCAAGGAGCGCGGCGTCGCCTACCTGACCGCCTGGACGGAGGAGCGCGGCGTCGACGTCACCCGGCCGTCGACGATCAACAGCGCGCTGAGCGGCCGCATGAAGCGCGAGCTGCGCCAGCAGATCATGAAGCGCACCGTCCGCAGCCTGCCGAACCTGGTCCCGTTCATGATCGGCGCCGCGGTCGGCGCGATGATGAACCGCCGGGACACCCACAAGGTCGCCGGACGCGTCCGCAAGGACCTGCGCGCCCGCCAGGTGCCGTGGGAGGCGCTGCCCGAGCTGCCCCCGCTGGAACAGCCCGAGGAGCTGCCGCCCGAGTTCCCGAAGGAGCTGGGGCCCTGAGCCCCTCGCTCCCCGGGGCTTCCGGCGGTACGGGGCGCTCAGCCGGCCCGTACCGCTTCCAGCGCCGCCGCCAGCGCCCGCGGGTTCCTGGTGGACAGGTAGAGGTACGGGGTCGCGTCGTCCGGATCCGTGACCGTCACCCGCAGCGCGGTCGGCACGTAGCTGCGGAGCAGCATGAAGGCCCGCGGGTCGGCCTTGTGCAGCCGCCAAGCCCGCGCCTCCTCCTCGTCCAGCTCCTCGGCCTCGCCGAGCGCCGTGACCGGGATCCGCGCGTCGCCCGCGACGAGGGAGTCCGCCACGACCCGGATCCGCACGGACCCGTACGAACTGACGAGCACGGCGGCGAACGCCCCCGCGACGATCACGCCGCCCAGCAGCGGCAGCGGCCCCAGGGGCAGCAGGATCAGACCGCCCGCGATCCCGGTGAGGGCGGCGATCGCCCACCAGGAACGGGGCGCGGTGAGACGTTCGTCGTAGCGCGTGGCGGATGGCTCCATGGGCGCAAGCTTGGCACGGTGCGGTCGGGGGACCACCGCGCGGGTAAGGTCTGCGCCTGTGAGTAACGTGCCGCCGCTGTTCCGCCACCGGCCCGCCACCGGCGGACCCCGCCAGGCGCCCCCCGCGCCGTCGAGGTGACCCCCATGAGCCGTGCCCCTGTTGACGTACTGATCCGCCGGGTCGATCCGGAGGTCCCGCTGCCCGCGTACGGGCATCCCGGGGACGCCGGGGTCGATCTGGTGACCACCGAGGCCGCCGAGCTGGCCCCCGGCGAGCGGGCCGTGCTGCCGACGGGGGTGTCGATCGCGCTGCCCGACGGGTACGCGGCCTTCGTGCACCCGCGCTCGGGGCTCGCCGCCCGCTGCGGTGTCGCCCTGGTGAATGCCCCAGGGACCGTGGATGCCGGGTACCGTGGAGAGATCAAGGTGATCCTGGTCAATCTCGATCCGCGCGAGAGCGTGCGGTTCGAACGATTCGACAGGATTGCCCAATTGGTCGTCCAGCAGGTCGAGAAGGTGCGCTTCCACGAGGTGGCGGAGCTTCCCGGGTCCGCGCGGGCCGAGGGGGGCTTCGGGTCCACCGGGGGCCACGCCTCCGTGGGCGGCGCACAGGGTGGGAATCGATACGCTTCGGTCGTATCAGACCGGGAAGGACAGTAACGTGTTCGGTCGCAAGAAGAGTGGTTCCGCAGAGGACGCGGCGGACGCGGCAGGCGAGGCCGAGCAGTTCGACGGCGTTGCCGGCGTGGGTGGTTCCGCCGCGGACGACAGCGAGGCCGCGTCGGGCTCCCGCCGGGTGAATCTTCCCCCGGCCCCCCGCCCCGACGGCCCCTGGGACGTCTCCGAGGTCTCCAAGCCCGACGAGGGCCGTGTCGACCTGGGCGGGATCTTCGTGCCCGGGGTCGACGGCATGGAGCTGCGGGTCGAGGTCGCCGGTGACGCGATCGTCGCCGCCACCATCGTCCTGCGCGACAGCGCGGTCCAGCTCCAGGCCTTCGCGGCGCCCAAGAAGGAAGGCATCTGGGGCGAGGTGCGCGAGGAGATCGCCTCGGGCATCACCCAGCAGGGCGGCATCATCGACGAGGTCGAGGGCCCCCTCGGCTGGGAGCTGCGGGCCCAGGTGCCCGTCCAGCTGCCGGACGGCACCGGCGGCATCCAGCTGGTGCGCTTCGTGGGCGTCGACGGCCCCCGCTGGTTCCTGCGCGGCGTGATCTCCGGCCAGGGCGCGGTCCAGCCGCAGGCGGCCGGGCTGCTGGAGCAGATCTTCCGGGACACCGTGGTCGTCCGCGGTGACGGACCGATGGCGCCGCGTGACCCGATCGTCCTCAAGCTGCCCGACGACGCGCAGATGGTCGCCGAGGGTGTCCAGCAGGAGGAGCAGGAAGGCTCCCGCTTCTCCGGTGGCATGGGTTCGCTCCAGCGCGGTCCCGAGATCACCGAGGTGCGCTGACCCGAGCCGTACCCCGTCGTGCGCCGAGGTCCGGCGCGCGGCCCTTTCCCGCCTGTGGCCGGTGGGCCGCACCCCTTCACCGGGGTGCGGCCCACCGGTCTTTTGCGTGCCCGGGGGCGCATCCGTAAGGAGTCCGTCAAGCCCGTGCCCCGGGACGTATGGGAGGCGTCAACAACCGCGGGACGGCTCAAAACAGGGGGTTTCCTCAGGAAGTCACATTTCCCGGAAATCATCTAGGAGCACACGATGGCCGACGTGGCCTTCGTCGTCACCACGATCGCGGTCTTCGCGCTGGTGGCCCTCGTCGCCAAGGGGGTCGCGAAGCTATGACCGCCGAGAACATCGCAGGCCTGGTCGTGGCCGTCGCCCTGCTGGGCTATCTCGTCCTCGCCCTCCTCTTCCCGGAGAGGTTCTGAGTGATGGGCCCCGTCCCCGCAAGCGTGCTCCAGGTGGTCGCGCTCGTCGTCGCCCTCGGGCTGGCGTACCGCCCCCTCGGCGACTACATGGCCGGCGTCTACAGCTCGCCCAAGCACCTCAGGGCCGAGAAGGCGATCTACCGGATCATCGGCGCCGATCCCACCACCGAGATGCGCTGGCCCGCCTACCTGCGCGGCGTCCTCGCGTTCTCCGCGGTGAGCGTCCTGTTCCTCTACCTGCTCCAGCGGGTCCAGGGCGGTCTGCCCGGCTCGCTCGGCTTCTCCTCCATCGACCCGGACCAGGCGTTCAACACCGCCGCGTCCTTCGTCTCCAACACCAACTGGCAGTCGTACTACGGCGAGCAGGCCATGGGCCACGTCGTGCAGACCGGCGGGCTCGCCGTCCAGAACTTCCTCTCGGCCGCCGTCGGCATGGCCGTCGCGGTGGCGCTGGTACGGGGCTTCGCCCGCTCCCGCACCGGTGAGCTGGGCAACTTCTGGTCGGACCTGGTCCGCGGCACCGTACGGATCCTGCTGCCGATCGCCGTCATCGGCGCGATCGTCCTGGTCGCGTGCGGCGCGATCCAGAACTTCGCGGGCATCCACGAGGTCGGCCAGTTCACGGGCGGGTCCCAGCAGTGGAACGGCGGCGCCGTCGCCTCCCAGGAGGCCATCAAGGAGCTGGGCACCAACGGCGGCGGCTACTTCAACGCCAACAGCGCCCACCCCTTCGAGAACCCCGACGGGATCTCCAACCTCTTCGAGATCTTCCTGATCCTGCTCATCCCGTTCGCCCTGACCCGCACCTTCGGCAGGATGGTCGGCAACGTCAAGCAGGGTTACGCGATCCTCGCCGCCATGGTGGTGATCTGGATCGGCTTCACCGCCGTGATGCTGTGGACGGAGTTCCACCACGGCGGAACCGCGTTCCAGGACGCGGGCGGCGCGCTGGAGGGCAAGGAGACCCGCTTCGGGGTCGGCGGCTCGTCGATCTTCGCGGTGGCCACCACCCTCACCTCCACCGGCGCCGTCAACGCCTTCCTCTCCTCGTTCACCGGGTACGGCGGCGGCATCGCCCTGCTCGGCATGCAACTGGGCGAGGTGGCGCCCGGCGGGGTCGGCTCCGGCCTCTACGGGATCCTGATCATGGCGCTCATCGCGGTGTTCCTCGCCGGGCTGATGGTCGGCCGGACACCCGAGTACCTGGGCAAGAAGATCGGCACCCGGCAGATCAAGTTCGCCGCGCTCTACATCCTGATCACCCCGGCGCTGGTCCTGAGCTTCACCGCCGTGGCCATGGCCCTGCCCACCCCGGGCCACTCCATGACCAACTCCGGCGCCCACGGCTTCACCGAGATCCTGTACGCGTACACCTCGGCGGCCAACAACAACGGCTCGGCGTTCGCCGGGCTCAACGCCGACACCCAGTGGTTCAACACCACCCTCGGCATCGTCATGCTGCTCGGCCGCTTCCTCCCCATGGTGTTCATCCTCGCCCTGGCCGGTTCGCTCGCCGAGCAGAAACCGGTGCCCGAGACGCTGGGCACCCTCCGTACCCACAAGCCGCTCTTCGTCGGGCTGCTCGTCGGCACGGTCCTGATCGTCACCGCTCTGACCTACTTCCCGGCGCTGGCCCTGGGCCCGCTGGCCGAGGGGCTGGGGTCATGAGCGCCCGTCCCGAGCACGAGGAACCGATGTCCACTGTCACTCCGACCCGTGCGCCGCACAGCGACATCCCGGGCGGCCACGGCCCGGGGGACGGACGCGTCGGCGGGGGTCTCTTCGATCCCAAGCAGCTGATCACGTCGTTCCCCGAGGCGGTGCGCAAACTCGACCCGCGGGTCATGGTCAAGTCGCCCGTGATGTTCGTGGTCGAGATCGGCTCCGTCCTCACCACGGTCCTGGCCGTCACCCGTCCGGGGGACTGGTTCGGCTGGGCCATCGCCGCCTGGCTCTGGCTCACCACGATCTTCGCCAACCTGGCGGAGGCCGTCGCCGAGGGCCGAGGCAAGGCGCAGGCGGACACCCTGCGCCGGGCCAAGACCGAGACCGTCGCCCGCCGGCTCGTGGGGAAGAGCCCCGCGAGCCGTACCGAGGAGCAGGTGCCCGGCACCGAGCTGCGCATCGGCGACCTGGTCGTCTGCGAGGCGGGCGACATCATCCCCGGCGACGGGGACGTCGTCGACGGCGTCGCCTCGGTGGACGAGTCCGCCATCACCGGTGAGTCCGCGCCCGTCATCCGCGAGTCCGGCGGCGACCGCTCGGCCGTCACCGGCGGAACGAAGGTCCTCTCCGACCGGGTCGTCATCAAGATCACGACCAAGCCCGGCGAGACCTTCATCGACCGCATGATCAAGCTGGTCGAGGGCGCGGCCCGGCAGAAGACGCCCAACGAGATCGCGCTGAACATCCTTCTCGCGTCCCTCACGATCGTCTTCCTGATCGCCGTCGTCACCCTCCAGCCCTTCGCGGTCTACGCGGGAGCCGGCCAGTCCCTGATCGTGCTGACCGCCCTGCTGGTCTGCCTCATCCCGACCACCATCGGCGCGCTCCTCTCGGCGATCGGCATCGCGGGCATGGACCGGCTGGTCCAGCGCAACGTGCTCGCCATGTCGGGCCGGGCCGTCGAGGCCGCCGGCGACGTCTCCACGCTCCTGCTGGACAAGACCGGCACCATCACCCTCGGCAACCGCCAGGCCGCCGAGTTCGTCCCGGTCGCCGGCGTGACCGCCGCCGAGCTGGCCGACGCCGCCCAGCTCTCCTCGCTGGCCGACGAGACCCCCGAGGGCCGGTCCGTGGTGGTCCTCGCCAAGGAGCGGTACGGGCTGCGCGAGCGCGGCCGGGGCGAACTGGCCGGCGCCGAGTGGGTCGCCTTCACCGCCCAGACCCGCATGTCCGGCGTCGACCTCACCGAGCACGGCGCGCCCCGCCGTATCCGCAAGGGCGCGACCGGATCGGTCGTCGCCTGGGTCGAGCAGAGCGGCGGCCACGCGTCCGGCGAGGCCAGGACGCTCACCGAGCGGATCTCCACGGCCGGCGGCACCCCGCTGCTGGTCGCCGTCGAGGACGCCGGGGGAGCACGGGTCCTCGGGGTGATCCACCTCAAGGACGTCGTCAAGGAGGGCATGCGCGAGCGGTTCGACGAGCTGCGCCGTATGGGCATCAAGACGGTCATGATCACGGGCGACAACCCGCTGACCGCCCGGGCCATCGCGGAGGAGGCGGGCGTCGACGACTTCCTCGCCGAGGCCACCCCCGAGGACAAGATGGCCCTCATCAAGCGCGAACAGGCCGGCGGCAAGCTCGTCGCCATGACCGGCGACGGCACGAACGACGCCCCCGCGCTGGCCCAGGCCGACGTCGGCGTGGCCATGAACACCGGCACCTCGGCCGCCAAGGAGGCCGGGAACATGGTGGACCTGGACTCCAACCCCACCAAGCTCATCGAGATCGTGGAGATCGGCAAGCAGCTGCTCATCACACGCGGAGCGCTCACCACGTTCTCCATCGCCAACGACGTCGCGAAGTACTTCGCGATCATCCCCGCGATGTTCGCGGTGGCGTACCCCAGCCTGGACCGGCTCAACATCATGCACCTGTCCTCGCCGGAGTCCGCGATCCTCTCCGCCGTCGTCTTCAACGCCCTGGTCATCGTGGCGCTGGTGCCGCTCGCCCTGCGGGGCGTGCGCTACCGGCCGACGAGCGCCGACCGGATGCTCAGGAGAAACCTCGGCATCTACGGCCTCGGCGGCCTGATCGCCCCGTTCGTCGGCATCAAGCTCATCGACCTGCTCCTCTCCCTCATCCCCGGCATCGGGTGAACGGCATGTCTCCCATGAACAGCTCAGCAAGCGGCGGCGCACGGCTCCTCGGGGCCGCCCTGCGCGCGCTCGTCGTCCTCACCGTCCTGTGCGGCGTCCTCTACCCGCTGGCCGTCACCGGCGTCGCCCAGGGCCTCTTCCCCCACCAGGCGAACGGCTCCGAGGTGAAGTCCGGCGGCAGGGTCGTCGGCTCCTCGCTCATCGGCCAGCGCTACGACCTGCCGCTCGAGAAGGGCCAGGAGACGCCCGCGCCGGACCTCAGGTGGTTCCAGCCGCGCCCCTCCAACGGCCTGGGCAGCAACTCCGTCAACACCCAGTACAAGCTGATCCTCTCCGGGGCGACCAACCGCTCGGGCGACAACGAAGAGCTGATCCAGTGGGTCAAGGACGCCAAGGCCGCCGTCGTCAAGGACAACTCCGTGCCCGGCCACCCGGTCAGCCCCTCCGAGGTGCCGCCCGACGCGGTCACCTCCTCGGGCTCCGGCCTCGACCCGGACATCTCACCGGCGTACGCCCGGCTCCAGGTGAACCGGGTCGCGGAGCGCAACCACCTGACCGCGGCGCAGGTCGGCCGGCTGGTCGAGCAGCACACGGACGGGCGCGCGCTCGGCTTCATCGGCGAGCCCACGGTGAACGTCCTCGCCCTGAACACCGCCCTCAAGGACCTGGCCGGCTGATCACGACGGACCGACACGACAGGGACGGCGGGACCGGCGCGGTCCGGCCCGCGGTGACCACCGCGGGCCGGACGCGCCGTGCCGTACGGAAGACCGACAATGGGGCCATGGGACGCGGCAAGCTGAGGATCTATCTGGGGGCGGCGCCCGGGGTCGGCAAGACGTACGCGATGCTCTCCGAGGCCCACCGCCGCGTCGAGCGCGGTACGGACTGCGTCGTCGGCTTCGTGGAGCACCACGGCCGGGCCCGTACGGAAGTCATGCTGCACGGCCTCGAAGAGGTCCCGCGCCGGGAGCTGGAGTACCGGGGGACCCTCTTCACCGAGATGGACGTGGACGCCGTCCTCGCCCGGCACCCCGCCGTCGCCCTCGTGGACGAGATGGCCCACACGAACGTCCCCGGCTCCACCCACGAGAAGCGCTGGCAGGACATCGAGGAACTGCTCAGGGCCGGCATCGACGTCGTCTCCACCGTCAACATCCAGCACCTGGAGTCACTCGGTGACGTGGTCGAGTCGATAACCGGCGTCCGGCAGCGCGAGACCGTGCCCGACGAGATGGTGCGGCGGGCCGACCAGATCGAGCTGGTCGACATGTCCCCGCAGGCCCTGCGCCGCCGCATGGCCCACGGGAACGTCTACAAGCCCGACAAGGTCGACGCGGCCCTCTCCCACTACTTCCGCCCCGGCAACCTGACCGCCCTGCGCGAGCTGGCGCTGCTCTGGGTCGCCGACCGGGTCGACGAGTACCTCCAGGAGTACCGGGGCGAGCACAACATCCGCTCCACCTGGCAGGCCCGCGAACGCATCGTCGTCGGAGTGACCGGCGGACCCGAGGGCCGTACGCTCATCCGCCGCGCGGCCCGCCTCGCCGAGAAGGGCGCGGGCGGCGAGGTCCTCGCCGTCTACATAGCGCGCAGCGACGGCCTCACCGCCGTCTCGCCCAAGGAACTGACCGTCCAGCGCACCCTGGTGGAGGACCTCGGCGGCACCTTCCACCACGTCATCGGCGACGACGTCCCCTCCGCCCTGCTCGAATTCGCCCGGGGCGTCAACGCCACCCAGATCGTGCTGGGCTCCAGCCGCCGCAAGACCTGGCAGTACGTCTTCGGCCCCGGCGTCGGCACGACCGTGGCCCGCGAGTCGGGCCCCGACCTCGACGTGCACATCGTCACGCACGAGGAGGTGGCCAAGGGGCGGGGCCTGCCGGTGGCGCGCGGCGCCCGCCTGGGCCGTCAGCGGATCATCTGGGGCTGGCTGGTCGGGGTGGTCGCGCCCGTCCTGCTCTCGTTCCTCCTCACGGCCCTCCACGACACACTCGGGCTCGCCAACGACGTCCTGCTCTTCCTGTTCCTGACCGTCCTGTCGGCGCTGCTCGGCGGGCTGCGCCCGGCCCTCGCGTCCGCCGCCGTCAGCACCCTGCTGCTGAACTTCTACTTCACCCCGCCCACCCACACCCTCACGATCCAGGACCCCAAGAACCTCGTCGCCATCACGATCTTCTTCGCGGTCGCCGTGGCCGTCGCGTCGGTGGTGGACCTGGCGGCGCGTCGTACGCACCAGGCGGCGCGGTTGCGGGCGGAGTCGGAGATCCTGTCGTTCCTCGCGGGCAGTGTGCTGCGGGGCGAGACGACGCTGGACGCGCTGCTGGAGCGGGTCCGCGAGACCTTCGCCATGGAGTCCGTGGCGCTCCTGGAACGCGGCGGCGACGTCGAGCCGTGGACGCGCGCGGGCAGCGTGGGGCCGGCGCCCGTCGACCGCCCCGAGAGCGCCGACGTGGACATGCCGGTGGGGGATCACATGGCGTTGGCGTTGTCGGGGCGGGTGTTGCCGGCGGAGGACCGGCGGGTGCTGGCGGCTTTCGCGGCGCAGGCGGCGGTGGTGCTGGACCGGCAGCGGCTGGTGGGGGAGGCGGAGCACGCGCGGGCGCTCGCGGAGGGCAACCGGATCCGTACCGCGCTGCTCGCGGCGGTCAGCCACGACCTGCGGACCCCGCTGGCGGGCATCAAGGCCGCGGTCACCTCGCTGCGGTCCGACGACGTCGAATGGTCCGAGGAGGATCGGGCGGAACTGCTGGAGGGCATCGAGAACGGCGCCGACCGCCTCGATCACCTGGTCGGGAACCTGCTGGACATGTCCCGTCTCCAGACCGGGACGGTCACCCCGCTGATACGGGAGATCGACCTCGACGAGGTCGTCCCGATGGCGCTGGGCGGCGTCCCCGACGGCAGTGTCGTCCTGGACGTCCCCGAATCGCTCCCCATGGTCGCCGTGGACCCCGGCCTCCTGGAACGTACCGTCGCGAACATCGTCGAGAACGCCGTCAAGTACAGCCCCGAGGGACAGCGCGTCGTCGTCGCGGCCAGCACCCTCGGCTCGCGCGTCGAGGTACGCGTCGTGGACAGCGGCCCCGGTGTCCCCGACGATGCCAAGGACCGGATCTTCGAACCCTTCCAGCGCCACGGCGACGCCCCGCGCGGCGCCGGGGTCGGCCTCGGACTCGCGGTCGCCCGCGGCTTCGCCGAGGCCATGGGCGGCACCCTCGCCGCCGAGGACACCCCCGGCGGCGGCATGACCATGGTCCTCACGCTCCGAGCGGCCCCCGGACCCGCGCCGGCCCCCTCGGGACAACCCGCCCGCGTCAGCTCATGACCGGGCCCGCAGAAAGGCAGACCTCTATGACCCGGGTGCTCGTGGTCGACGACGAGCCGCAGATCGTGCGCGCCCTCGTGATCAACCTCAAGGCACGCAAGTACGAGGTGGACGCGGCGGCCGACGGCGCCGGCGCCCTCGAACTGGCCGCCGCCCGCCACCCCGACGTCGTCGTCCTCGACCTCGGGCTGCCGGACATGGACGGCGTCGAGGTGATCAAGGGCCTGCGCGGCTGGACCCGCGTCCCGATCCTCGTGCTCTCCGCCCGGCACACCTCGGACGAGAAGGTCGAGGCGCTCGACGCGGGCGCCGACGACTACGTCACCAAGCCCTTCGGGATGGACGAGCTGCTGGCCCGGCTGCGTGCCGCCGTGCGGCGCGCGGAACCGGTCGGCGGGGACGGCGAGGACGGCGTGGCGCTGGTCGAGACGGAGGGCTTCACCGTCGACCTGGCCGCCAAGAAGGTGCACCGCGAGGGACGGGACGTACGGCTCACGCCCACCGAATGGCACCTGCTGGAGGTCCTCGTACGGAACACGGGCCGGCTCGTGAGCCAGAAACAGCTGCTCCAGGAGGTCTGGGGGCCCTCGTACGGCACGGAGACCAACTATCTGCGGGTCTACATGGCCCAGCTGCGCCGGAAGCTGGAGGCGGATCCCTCGCACCCCCGGCACTTCGTCACCGAACCGGGCATGGGCTACCGCTTCGAGCGTTGATTCGAGCCCGAACGCGGATCGGGACCCGTTCGGATGCGCCGGTACGGGCGGATTCGAGGCGTTCCCGGCTTCGAAACGTGGTTCGAAACTCCGTTCCGGCCCCGCGATCGCGGGGCCGGGGGCCCGGTACCCTCAAGGTATGAGTGCTGAGAAGCCGAGCGGCCGCTTCCGCCGGATGCTCGAACGGCTGTCCAGCTCCCAGGAGGATCTGGAGTCCGAGGAGCTGCGGGAGGACACGCAGGCGTCGGGCTGCACGCGGATCTCCGAGTGCAGCGACCGCCAGATAGTCCGGGTGGCTGGTACGTTGCGGACGGTCACCCTGCGTCCACGGGCGGGAGTCCCCGCCCTGGAGGCGGAGCTGTTCGACGGCACCGCGCCGCTGGACGTCGTGTGGCTGGGCCGGCGCTCGATCGTGGGCATAGAGCCGGGCCGCAAGCTGATCGCCTCCGGCCGGATCTCCATGAGCCACGGCCGCCGGGTGCTGTTCAATCCCAAATACGAAATCCGACCGCTCGGACAGGAGTAGCCGGTGACGTCACCCGACAAGCCCGCCGCCTCGACAGCCCCACCCGCTTCCCCCGCCACGGCAGACCAGCAGGTCACGACGGACCAGCAGGCGGCCGACGCGAAGGCCGTCACCGAGGCGGCGCTCTTCGAGGCCTTCGGCGGCCTGCGCGGCATGGTGGAGACCGTCCTCCCCGGCCTGCTCTTCGTCACGATCTTCACGATCAACAAGGACCTGCACGCGTCGGCGATCGCCGCCGTGGGCGTCTCCCTGGTGCTCCTCGTCGTGCGGCTGGTCCGCCGCGACACCGTGAAGCACGCGTTCAGCGGCGTCTTCGGGGTCGCCTTCGGCGTGGTCTTCGCGATGATGACCGGCGACGCCAAGGACTTCTACCTGCCGGGCATGCTCTACACGCTGGGCCTGGCCGTCGCGTACCTGGCCACCGCCGCCGCGGGCGTGCCGCTGATCGGGCTGATCCTGGGCCCGGTCTTCAAGGAGAACCTCTCCTGGCGCACCCGTAACCCCGGCCGCAAGAAGGCGTACGCGAAGGCGAGCTGGGCCTGGGGCCTGATCCTCCTCGCCAAGTGCGCGATCCTCTTCCCGCTGTACTGGTGGGCCGACACGGCGCAGCTCGGCTGGGTCCTGGTCGCGCTGAAGATCCCGCCGTTCCTGCTGGCGGTCTGGCTGACCTGGGTCTTCCTCGCGAAGGCGCCGCCGCCCATCGACGTCTTCGCCGAGATGGAGGCGGAGGAGGAGGCCGAGAAGGCCCGCAAGGCCGCCGCGGCCGGCACGTCGGACGGCCCGGTGAGCCACCGGCGCGAGGCGTAGCCGCCGTACCTTTACTGCACGTACATGACGCGCTCGGGGCGCCGGACCAGTGGTCCGGCGCCCCGAGCGCGTCATGTACCCGACCGCTGTGTCAGGCCGTCTCCTCGCGGCGGACCGACAGCAGGTCCTCCAACTGCTCCTCGCGCGCCTGCGCCGCCACGAACAGCAGCTCGTCGCCCGCCTCCAGGGTCTCCTCCGGATTCGGCGTCAGGACCCGCGTCCCGCGGATGATCGTCACCAGCGAGGTGTCCTCCGGCCAGACCACGTCCCCGACCTGCGTACCGGTCACCGCCGACTCCGGCGGCAGCGTCAGCTCGACCAGGTTCGCGTCGCCGTGGCTGAAGCGCAGCAGCCGTACCAGATCGCCGACGCTCACCGCCTCCTCGACCAGAGCCGACATCAGACGCGGCGTGGAGACCGCGACGTCGACGCCCCAGGACTCGTTGAACAGCCACTCGTTCTTGGGGTTGTTGACCCGGGCCACCACCCGCGGCACCCCGTACTCGGTCTTGGCGAGCAGCGAGACGACCAGGTTCACCTTGTCGTCGCCCGTCGCGGCGATCACCACGTTGCAACGCTGCAACGCGGCCTCGTCCAGCGACGTGATCTCGCAGGCGTCGGCCAGCAGCCATTCCGCCAACGGCACCCGCTCCACCGAGATGGCGGTGGGCGCCTTGTCGATCAGCAGGATCTCGTGACCGTTCTCCAGCAGCTCGCCCGCGATGGAACGCCCCACCGCGCCGGCCCCGGCAATCGCGACGCGCATCAGTTCCCGCCTTCGTCCGGGCCCTCGGCGAATGACGCCTCGACCTTCTCGATCTCGTCCGTACGCATCATCACGTGGACGAGGTCGCCCTCCTGGAGCACCGTCTGCGACGTCGGCAGCATCGCCTCGCCCAGCCGCGTGAGGAACGCCACACGGACGCCCGTCTCCTCCTGGAGCGTGCTGATCTTGTGCCCGATCCAGTGCGCCGACGTGTGCACCTCGGCGAGCTGCACACCACCGCTCGGATCCCGCCACAGCGGCTCCGCGCCGGACGGCAGCAGCCGCCGCAGCATCTGGTCCGCCGTCCAGCGGACCGTGGCCACCGTCGGGATGCCCAGACGCTGGTAGACCTCGGCGCGGCGCGGGTCGTAGATACGGGCGGCGACGTTCTCGATGCCGAACATCTCCCGGGCGACACGCGCCGCGATGATGTTCGAGTTGTCGCCGCTGCTGACCGCGGCGAAGGCCCCGGCGTCCTCGATCCCCGCCTCACGCAGGGTGTCCTGGTCGAACCCGACGCCGCTGACGCGGCGGCCGCCGAAACCGGAGCCGAGGCGGCGGAAGGCCGTGGGGTCCTGGTCGATCACGGCGACCGTGTGCCCCTGCTGCTCCAGGGTCTGCGCGAGTGCGGCTCCGACCCGGCCGCAACCCATGATGACGATGTGCACGTGCGCTTACCCCGCAGTCCTGGTCATCTCGCTGACCTGCGAAAACACCCTGTTCACTCTTCCTTTTCGGCATACCGGGCACCAGCGGGACACCGTATACGGTGTCCCCTGCACCTGAGCTTAAGCGGCAACGCCGCCGTTGCCGCCATCTCAGTAGGCGGTGCTGCCTGCACAGCTCATCGTTCGAACGCATACGATCCTTTGCGTGTCCAAACTGACCGACGTGCCCAAACGGATTCTCATCGGGCGGGCGCTGCGTAGCGACAGGCTGGGAGAGACCCTCCTCCCCAAACGCATCGCCCTGCCCGTCTTCGCCTCCGACCCGTTGTCCTCGGTGGCGTACGCACCGGGAGAGGTCCTCCTGGTCCTGTCCGTCGCGGGTGTGTCGGCCTACCACTTCAGCCCGTGGATCGCCGCGGCCGTCGTGGTCCTGATGTTCACCGTCGTCGCCTCCTACCGGCAGAACGTGCACGCCTACCCGAGCGGCGGCGGCGACTACGAGGTCGCCAACACCAACCTCGGGCCCAAGGCGGGGCTGACCGTCGCGAGCGCGCTGCTGGTCGACTACATCCTGACCGTGGCCGTGTCCATCTCGTCCGGCGTCGAGAACCTCGGCTCCGCGATCCCCTTCGTCATCGAGAACAAGGTCGCGTGCGCCGTCGGGATCATCATCCTGCTGACGCTGATGAACCTGCGCGGGGTCCGGGAGTCCGGCAAGCTCTTCGCGATCCCGACGTACGTCTTCGTCGGCGGCGTCTTCCTCATGATCCTGTGGGGCGCGTTCCGCGGGCTCGTCCTCGGCGACACCATGCACTCCCCGACCAGCGACTTCACGATCAAGCCGGAGCACCAGGGACTGGGCGGCTTCGCGCTGGTCTTCCTGCTCCTGCGCGCCTTCTCCTCCGGCTGCGCCGCGCTCACCGGCGTCGAGGCGATCAGCAACGGCGTGCCGGCGTTCCGTAAGCCCAAGAGCAAGAACGCCGCCACGACCCTCGCCCTGATGGGCGGCCTCGCGGTGACCATGTTCTGCGGCATCATCGGCCTGGCCATGGCCACGCACGTGAAGATGGCGGAGTTCCCCGAGACCGACCTGCTCAGGAGCAGCGGTGTCCCGGTCGGCCACGGCTACGTCCAGAACCCGGTGATCTCGCAGGTCGCCGCCGCCGTCTTCGGCAACGGGACGTTCCTGTTCGTGGTGCTGGCCGCGGCGACCGCGCTGGTCCTGTTCCTGGCCGCGAACACCGCGTACAACGGCTTCCCGCTCCTCGGCTCGATCCTCGCCCAGGACCGCTACCTGCCCCGCCAGCTGCACACCCGCGGCGACCGCCTCGCGTTCTCCAACGGCATCGTCGTGCTGGCCGGCGCGGCCGCCCTGCTCGTCTGGATCTACGGCGCGGACTCGACCCGGCTGATCCAGCTCTACATCGTCGGGGTGTTCGTCTCCTTCACCCTCAGCCAGACCGGCATGGTCCGGCACTGGAACCGCCACCTCAGGACCGAGAAGAACGTGGCGAAGCGCCGCCACATGATCCGCTCCCGGGCCATCAACGCCTTCGGCGCCTTCTTCACCGGCCTGGTGCTCGTCGTCGTCCTGGCGACCAAGTTCACGCACGGCGCCTGGGTCGCGCTGCTCGGCATGGTGATCTTCTTCGCCGTGATGACCGCGATCCGCAAGCACTACGACCGGGTCGCCGAGGAGATCGCGGCGGCCGAGGGCCCGTCCGACGACAGCGTCAGGCCCTCCCGCGTGCACTCGATCGTCCTGGTCTCCAAGCTCCACAAGCCGACCCTGCGCGCCCTCGGGTACGCGAAGCTGATGCGCTCCGACACCCTGGAGGCGCTCTCCATCAGCGTCGACCCGGCGGAGACGAAGGTGCTGCGGGAGGAGTGGGAGCGGCGCGGCATCAACGTACCGCTGAAGATCCTGGACTCCCCGTACCGGGAGATCACCCGCCCGGTGATCGAGTACGTACGCGGCCTGCGCACCGAGAACCCGCGTGACGCCGTCAGCATCTACATCCCCGAGTACGTGGTCGGCCGGTGGTACGAGCACCTGCTGCACAACCAGAGCGCGCTGCGCCTCAAGGGCCGGCTGCTCTTCACGCCGGGCGTGATGGTGACGTCGGTGCCGTACCAGCTGGAGTCCTCGGAGCGGGCGAAGAAGCGCGCGAAGAAGAGGGCCGTGTACCAGGCACCGGGCGCGGTGCGGCGGGGCCCGGTGGACGACCGGCCGAAGGAGCCGACGAACAAGGGCTGAGGGTTTTCGGGGTGGCGGTGGGTGGGACGGGGCGCCCGTACACTGGTGGGCTGAGCAGGAGCACGAACGAACGTGTCTCCTCCCCTTCACCTTCCTCCTCCCCCCTGCCCTCCCCTGCCCCCCCTTGAACTTGGAGCCACTCCCTCATGCAGACAGAACCGCAGCCTTCTTCCGAGCAGGCGTCGCTGGTGGGGGCGGAGTACGAGGTCGAGGTCGGCCCGGTCGCGCACGGTGGCCACTGTGTGGCCCGTACCGACGAGGGCCAGGTGCTGTTCGTACGGCACGCGCTGCCCGGCGAGAAGGTCCGGGTCCGCGTGACCGAGGGTGAGGCCGACTCCCGCTTCCTGCGCGCCGACGCGGTGGAGATCCTCGACGCGTCCAAGGACCGGGTGGAGGCGCCGTGTCCGTACGCCGGCCCGGGCAGGTGCGGAGGCTGCGACTGGCAGCACGCCAAGCCGGGCGCCCAGCGGCGGCTCAAGGGCGAGGTCATCACCGAACAGCTCCAGCGGCTCGCGGGCCTGACGCCCGAGGAGGCCGGCTGGGACGGGACCGTCATGCCCGCGCCGGGCGACAAACTGCCGGCGGGCGAGGTGCCCGCGTGGCGCTCCCGTGTGCAGTACGCGGTGGACGAGGACGGCCGCGCGGGCCTGCGCAAGCACCGCTCGCACGACATCGAGCCGGTCGACCACTGCATGATCGCCACGGAGGCCGTGAGCGAACTGGGCGTGGAGAAGCGCACCTGGCCGCAGATCGCCACGGTCGAGGCGATCGGCGCGTCGGGCTCCGGCGACCGCCAGGTCGTCCTCGCCCCGCGTCCCGGCGGCCGGCTGCCGCTGGTCGAACTGGACAAGCCCGTCTCGGTCCTGCGGGTGGAGGAGCACGACGGGGGAGTGCACCGTGTGCACGGGCGCGCCTTCGTCCGCGAGCGGGCCGACGGCCGTACGTACCGCGTCGGCATGGGCGGCTTCTGGCAGGTGCACCCCGAGGCGCCGCAGGTGCTGGTGGAGGCCGTGATGCAGGGCCTGATGCCGAGGAAGGGCGACACGGCGCTGGACCTGTACTGCGGGGTGGGCCTGTTCGCGGGCGCCATCGCGGAACGGGTCGGCGAGACCGGCGCGGTCCTCGGCATCGAGTCGGGCAAGCGGGCGGTGGAGGACGCGCGCCACAACCTCAAGGACCTCCCGCGGGTCCGCATCGAACAGGGCAAGGTCGACCAGGTCCTGCCGCGCACGCACATCACGGAGACGAACCTGATCGTCCTGGACCCCCCGCGCGCGGGTGCCGGCAAACAGGTCGTCAAACACCTCGCCACCCTGGGCGCCCGCCGCATCGCCTACGTGGCCTGCGACCCGGCAGCCCTGGCCCGAGACCTGGCCTACTTCCGCGAGGCAGGCTACAAACCCCGCAAACTCCGCGCCTTCGACCTCTTCCCGATGACGCACCACGTGGAGTGCGTGGCGATCCTGGAGCCCATCGCAAAGCCCCGCTGACCTGAGGCTTTAATTCGGCGCGGTGTCGCTTGCGCGGGAGAACCGTTCTCGCGGTGCAGTAAGGCACTGGTGGTGCCGTGCGTTGAGCAGGCTGACACTTCTGTGGGCCTTCGCCGGCCTCTACGGTTGTGGGAGTCGGCCCGGCGTGGGCCGCCATGATTCTGGGGGATGTATGAGCATCGATCTTGCCGGCCCGTCCGTCGGTTCCGCCGCCGTGGCGCGGGGACGAAGCCGTGCGACGTGGAGGAAGAGGGCGGGCGTCGCGGCCTCGGCGCTTCTCTTCGCGGCGGGAGGCATGCTGGCCACCGCTTCACCGGCGGCGGCCGACGGTCCGTGTCCCGCGAACCGGCTGTGCATCTACGACCAGCCCAACTTCAGCGGCAACCGGATCCTCAGCGCCAGCACCAACGCTTGTTTCCTCATGCGGAGCTTCGACTTCGGGACCATTGTGTCGTACGACAACAATCTGCCGGTCGACGCGAGGGTCTGGACCGCGGTCTCGGAGGGGCCGTATCTCAACGCCCGCACGCTGCCGGCAGGTGGGTTCAGCAGCAACGTCAGCCAAATCGGCTTGGGCGTCTATCTGTTCGACGAGGTGTGCATGGGGAACGCACGTCCGTGAACCCTTACGGCGCCGACGGGCGCCGTATATCCCGGAACATTTGACGTGCCATAGGGCCTGGCTCTCCTGCCGGAAGCCTTTGCACTGGGGGTGCCCCGGCCCAGGGGTGGGGGTGGGCCGGGGCGTTGGGGGTGGGGGTTAGTTGTCTGTGTCCGTGGAGGGGATGAAGGCTCCTGGGACGGTGTTGGGGGTGTAGATCTTCTTTTCGCCCGGGTAGGGCTTGGACCAGTTGTAGCGCTCGTAGTAGGTGAGGTGGTTCATCTGCTCCGGGTTCGCGAAGTCGGCTGTCGCCTGGGTGCCGGTCGTGTGTTGGTGCGACTTCCACGTGTTCCACGTCGATGCCGTCGACTTCATGCTCGCCGGTACCTTCGAGGCCGGTACGGTCTCCGCCTTCGGATCCTGCGGGGCGGGGGTGTCGAGGCCGCAGGAGGGCGCGGTCGCGAGGCCGTCGGTCAGGGACGTCCGGTTGGTGACGGCGTTGAACGGGGTGAGGTCGGGCTTCTTCGTGAAGGCACCGGTCATCGGGGTGGCCGCGGTGTCCTTCTGGTTCATCGGGTGCATCCCGAGGATCTGCTCGATGGTGCGGATCATCGTGATCTGCGAGTAGTAGTGGCTGTCGACGCCGCCGCGCTGCGCGTAAGGGCTGATGATCTGGACGGGGGCGCGGTGGCCGTCGACGTGGTCGAGGCCGGCCTGGGAGTCGTCCTCGACGACGAAGATCGCGGAGTCCTTCCAGTACTTGCTGTGGGAGATCTCGTCGACCATCTTGCCGACCGCGAGGTCGTTGTCCGCGACCTGGGCGGCCGGGCCCGCGGGGCCTCCCGTGTGGTCGCTGGAGAGCCAGAACATGTTCAGGTTGGCGGGACCGTTCTTCTCGAAGTCCTGCTTCCAGATCTGCTCCCGGTACTGGTCGGGAATGCTGGTGTCGAACTTCGGGAAGCCGGGCACCGACACGTCGTTCAGCGAGGGGATCGGCGAGGACGAGGTCAGCTGGTACGCCGTACCGGCTCCGGTCGCCTGCATGTTCTTGCTGTCGCAGTACAGGTTCTGCCAGCTGGCGCCGGACGGCTTGGTCAGGAACTGCTGGAACTCGCCGAAGTCACGGACGGACTTGCCGGCCGCCTGGGCTCCGGTCCAGAGGAACCCGCTCTTCTGGTGGCCGAGCGCGTCGTCCTCGGTGTCGTAGGAGCGCAGGTACTCGCCGGCCGACGACTCGGTGTACTCGGGATTGTCGGCCTGCATCAGCCAGTTGTGGCCCTCGGCCGAGTTGGTGCCGATGTCGTACGTGTTGTCGTACAGGCCGAACTGCGAGGCCAGCGCGTGCTGGTTCGGTGTCACGTTCTCGCCGAAGTCCGCGAGGGCCGCGTCGCCGTTGCCCTGGGGCATGTCGCCGAAGAGCTGGTCGTACGTCCGGTTCTCCTTGACGATCAGGAAGACGTGCTTGATCGTCGAAGGGTCACCGATCTTCTTCGGGACCGGTACGGCCTTGGCCTTGCTCTTCGCCTTCGCCGCCTGCGCCGCGTTCTTGGTCCAGCCGTTCTGCTGGAAGACCTTGTCCGTCTGGGCCTTGATGGCCTTGTCGGAGGGCAGCGTGAAGTGCGTCAGGCTGGACGTGGTGTCGTGGGTGCCGTGCTGGTCGCTGTCGGTGGTCCGGCGGGCGTCGATCCCCCGGGTGTTGGAGACGACCACTTCACCGCCGGCCGTGGTGACCTCGGCCGGGAAGTAGTCCGTGGGGAGCAGACCCACGTAACTGACCGGTTCCTGGGCGCTGGTGAACCGGTAGACGGCGACCGCGTTCGCGCGGCCCAGCGTCACGAGGAGGTGGCCGTCGTCGGTGAGGGTCACCGCGTTGGGCTCGTACCCCACGGTCGCCTCCGCCCACGGCTGGGTGGAGATGGTCTGGACGACCTTGTTGTTCTTGGGGTTGATGACGGAGACGGTGTTGTCGGCGGTGTTCGTGACGAACACCGCCTTCTTCGTCCCGTAGACCGCGGTGGGGTGCAGGCCGACCTCGACGCTCGTGGCGGCGGCCTGCGGCTTGGCCAGGTCGATGACGCTGACGGTGCCGGTGGTGGTGGCGCCGGTCACCGGGTTCGCCGGCACCTGGGTGCCGTACGAGTTGATGGTGGTCTCGCCGGGCCGGGCCGCGCGGCCGCCCTCGTTGCTGACGTAGAGCTTGTTACCCACCTGGACCATGCCGCGCGGGGCGTTGCCGGTCTCCCAGCTCCGCTGGACGGCCCCGGTCGACGCGTTGATGGCGACGACCCGGTTCTGACCGTTGACCGCCGCGTACACGGTGGAGCTGTCGGCAGAGAACACCGCCGCGGCCACCAGCGCGTGCTTGGTCCCGTCCGCCGGGATCGAGATGGTGGTCGGGTTGGACAGGCTGCCGTCCGCGTTGACGGTGAACTTGGTGTATCCGTCGGTACGGCCCAGCCACAGCTGCTTGCCGTCGGGGGAGTAGGCGGGGGCCTCCTGGCCGACGTCCCCGCCGCTGATCCTCAGATCGGCGGTCGCGCCGCTGCCCACGACCTGCTGGACCTTCCAGGTCTTCAGGTCGATGATGTTCAGCACCGCGCCGCCGTCGGTGACCGAGGCCGCCATGTGGGTGCCGTCCGGGCTGACGGACGACGACATGATCTTGCCGTCGCTCACGAGCGCCCGCTTGCCGTACGGCGCCAGGTACTGGTCGCTCGAGATGACCTGGCCCTTGGCGGTGGTCTGGCCGACCCGCTGCGTACCGAACTGGTCCGTCTGCGCGAAAGCGGTGCCCGCCGCGGCGACGGCGAGCACCGTGATGCCCGCGGTCATGAGGGGGACGCGGCGTTTGAGGCCTCTGTTGGCGAAGGAGGACAGGCCCTCCCGGTCGTGCCTGCGTCGTGTTACCTGCATGAGGCTTATCCCTTCGTGGTTCCGAGCAGATCGACATTGCCGTCGAACTGCCAGAGCGGGTTGGGTTCGTCGCCGATCGGAGTACGGACCAGGAAGTAGCCGTTGACTTCCTTCGGACCGTCACCGTCGGCGACGAAGCGCCCGTCGGGAGTGATGTCGAGTTGGTAGACGGCCGTGCCCGTGGCCTTGACGTCGGGGAGGTGCCAGGAGACGACACAGCGCCAGTCGTTGCCCGCGCCCTCGGCGTCGTCCGCGACGTCGCCCTTGGTGCAGGCGGCCGAGGACCTCAACTGCGCCTCGTTCACGGCGGGTCGGTGCAGCTCGTCGGTCTGCTGGCGGTAGAGGTGGGCGAAGGCGACGGCCAGCGAGTGCTCCACCTTGGCCTGCTGGATCCCCGAGTGGGAGATCGGCGCGGCGATCGCGATCCCCCCGATCGTCACCGCGAGCAGTCCGGCCAGTGGGAGGGCCCCGGCGGTCAGGGCGCGGCGGGGGGAGCCGCCGTCCGCGAGGCTGGTGAAGTCGCGCCGCAGGAAGAGCAGATAGGCCAGTACGGTCGCGACGAGGGCCCACACCAGGCTCACCACGATGCCGATGAGCAGCGGTCCGAGCTGCTCGGGACCGGTGAACAGCCCCTTCCAGCCGATGAAGGCATAGCCCGGCAGCGCCAGGCGCACGGAGACGGGGAGGGGCAGCATCTGGGCGAGCTGCATGGCCAGCGCCACGAGCGCGGGGAGCAGGAGCCCCATGGGGGAGCGGCCGAGCGTGACCGACCCGAGCAGGCCGATGCCCGCGAGGGCCAGGGTCGGGGCGAGCACGCAGGCCCAGGCGAGAAGGACCCGGCCCGCCGCGTCGCCCGGGGACAGCAGGCTTCCGTCCAGACCGACCAGGGGCTGGTTGCCGACAGCGGTCAGTCCGCCGACGACGCTGGAGCCGACCAGCCCCGCCACGAGCAGCACGATGACCGTGAGGCTCGCCAGCGCCTTGGCCGCGAAGATCCGCCGCGGCGAGCGGATCGCCACGAGCAGGTGGCGCCAGGTACCGAGGCGGTCCTCCGCGGCGAACACGTCGCCGGCCGCCAGCGAGGTCAGCAGGGGAAGCGCCCACTGCCCGGAGAAGCCGAGGACGACCAGCGGTCCGGCCCAGCCGGTGGCGTGCATCCACCGGCCGAAGAGGGTGTCGACGGGCAGGGAGCCCTGCTGGCTCACCGCCGCCACGAAGAGCGCCGGGGCGATCCAACAGGCCAGGACCACCAGCCGGATCCGCCACTGCGAGACCAGTTTGACGAGCTCGAAGCGATAGACACGGGCGACGGGGACGGGTACGGAGATGGGTACGGGTACGGGGCGCGTGCCGAGCGCGGCGTCCTGTCCGGGGGCGGTGGTCGCGGTCATCGGTCGGCCTCCTGCGGCTCGGTAAGGGCGAGGAACGCCGCCTCCAGCGGCGAGACGACCGGGGCGAGTTCGCGCAGCGCGACCCCCGACCGCACCAGGCCGGACACGAGTTCGTCGAGGGCCGGAACGAGGGCTCGTACGACGAGCACGTCGGCATCGTGGCGCGGCGCGGCGCCTTCGATGATCCGGATCCCCCGGGTCCCGGCGGCCGTCGTGCGGGTCGTTCCCGGGTCCGAGGTACGAAGCCGGTAGTCCAGTTCCCGGCTCTCGGGGGCCAGTTGGCTGAGCGGTCCGGAGAAGACGACGCGTCCGGTGGCGAGGATGGTGACCTCGGAGCAGAGCGCTTCGAGGTCGTCCATGCGGTGGCTGGAGAGGACGACGCCGGTCCCCTCCGCCGCGAGCCGGGTGAGGACGCCGTGGACGTGCTTCTTGCCGGCCGGGTCGAGGCCGTTGGACGGTTCGTCCAGCACGAGCAGGCGGGGCTTCGTCAGCAGCGCGGCGGCGAGACCGAGGCGCTGGCGCATGCCGAGGGAGAAGCCGCGGGCCCGGTCGTCGGCGACATCGGTGAGCCCGACCTCGGCGAGTACGTCGTCGATCGCCGCGGCCCGCTTGCCGTGGCCGTGCAGGGCCGCCAGGGCGGCCAGGTTCTGCCTGGCGGTGAGCGAGGGGTACAGACCCGGCCCGTCGACGAAGCCCGCCACGCCCTCGGGAGCGGTGAGACTCCGTCCCACCGGCGCTCCGAGTACGTCGAGTTCACCGCTGTCGGCGACGGCCAAGCCCAGCAGGAGACCGAGCAGCGTGGTCTTGCCGGCGCCGTTCGGCCCGACCAGGCCGTGGATCTGTCCCCGCGCCACCTCCAGGTCGACGCGGTCGAGAGCGATGACGTCGCCGAACGACTTGGCGATGGCGCGCGCCCGGATTACGGAGAAACTGTCCATGTCTCCCTCCCTCTTGAGCCCTTAGGACCCTAGATGTGATGTACACCTAAATAAGGGGCGGCAAGTTGAACGATCACGGAACAGGAGGGGGTCGCGGGCAGGTCGCGACGGATAGTGGTCGGATAACCTGACACTTGCCGCATAACGAGGCGAATGGATGTCTGTTCCTTCGTACGGCACCCTGACCACCGCGCACCGAGAGACGAGACCGATCGCATGGACCACGACGCACTCACCGGCACCGTCGCCACCACCTGGTCGGCCGACGTGCTGCCCAGCCTCTCCGCACTGATCGGGATCCCGGCGCTGTCCCCGGCCTACGACGGCGCCTGGCAGGAGCACGGCCACCTCCTCACGGCCGTCCGACACTTCCGCGACTGGCTGACCGCACGCGCCCTTCCCGGCACGCGCTGCGACGTGGTGGAACTGCCCGGCCGCTCGCCGGTCCTGGTGGTCGACACCCCGGCGACCCCGGGCGCCAGCGCGGGCGGAACCGTCCTGCTCTACGGCCACCTCGACAAGCAGCCGCCCGTCAGCGACTGGTCCGAGGGGCTCGGGCCGTGGCAGCCCGTGCTGCGCGACGGGCGCCTCTACGGCCGCGGTTCGGTCGACGACGGGTACGCCGGCTACGCCGCGACGACGGCACTGGAGGCGGTGCGCGCCGCCGGGGGCGCACACACCCGGAGCGTCCTGCTGCTGGAGACGGGCGAGGAGTCCGGCAGCCCCGACCTTCCCGCCTACCTCGATCACCTCGCCGAGCGGCTCCACGACGTGTCCCTGGTGATCTCCCTGGACGCCGGCGGCGGTGACTACGCGCGCATGTGGCTGACCTCCAGCCTGCGCGGCGCCGTGCAGGCGACCGTCACCGTACGGGTCCTGGACACGGCGATGCACTCCGGCCTGGTGAGCGGGATCGTGCCGAGTTCGTTCCGCATCATGCGCCGGCTCCTGGACCGCGTCGAGGACCCGGTGACCGGCGAGGTGCTCGTACCGGCGATGCGGGTCCCGATCCCGCCGGAACGTGTGGCGGACGCCCGGGCGCTCGCCGCGCTGGAGCCGGGCGTGCTGCCCGAGCGCTACCCGCTCGTCGCGGGCATGCGGCACGCCTCGGACGACGACGTCGAACTGATCCTCAACAGCACGTGGCGCCCCACCCTGTCGGTCACCGGCGCCGCGGGCCTCCCGGACCCCGCGGTGGCCGGCGCCGTGCTGCGGGCCTCCACGTCCCTGAGGCTGAGTTTCCGCCTTCCCCCCACGGCCGACCCCGAGGCCGCGCGAGCGGAGCTGGCGGAGATCCTCACCACCGACGTCCCCTACGGCGCCCAGGTCGAGGTGGGCGACTTCATGACCATCAGCGGCTGGCACGCCCCGACACCCGCCCCCTGGCTGGCCACGGCTCTGGACCACGCGGGTGAGCGGGTGTTCGGCGCGGCGCCGCGGAGCATGGGCCTCGGTGGGGGGATCCCGTTCATGGAGATGCTCGGCCGGCGCTATCCGCGGGCGCAGTTCGTGGTGACGGGCGCGGTGGGCGCCGACTCGAACATGCACGTCGCCGACGAGTGGCTCAACATCAGGTTCGCGGAGCAGATCACCGCGTCCGTCGCGTACCTGCTCGACGCGCACGCGCGCCGCTCCTGAGGAGGGACGGGGCGGGGCGTTCGTACGAGCATTGCCCGGTTCGGGTGGGGCATGGTTTCGTCGATGGAATCGAGCGAACGAGGTGCGTTCTTGCTGACGGACTTACGGAAGTGGCACGGCCCGGTCTTCGGTGGTGGGGCGCTCTGCGTTCTGGTGAACAGGGAGGGGCTGGGTCCGTTGTGGTACGCCGGGGTGGGCCTCCTGGTGGTCGCCGGGCTCATGCGGTGGAGTCTGTGGCGGGATCAGCGTCCGCCCGGCGGGTTGGTGCCGGTTCCGGTCGGGGTGCCGGTCGCCGGGCGGTGGCGGGCCGTCAACGGGCCCGGCACCAAGGTGCCCAGTCATACGCACAGCCATGCGCAGACCTACGCCATCGACCTGACCTTCCCTCCCGGCGAGGAGTCCGCGCCCGGGGTTCGTCGGCTCTGGTCGCTCGGCGGCCGTCCGGACCGTTATCCCGCCTTCGGCCGTCCCGTGCTGGCACCCGGTGACGGGGTGGTGGTCGCCGTCGCCGGGCGTCAGCGGGATCACTTCGGTCGTGACTCACTGCCGGGCCTGGCCTACCTCTTCCTGGAGGGGTTCGTACGGAGCTTGGGCCGGCCCCGGCATCTGTGGGGCAACTTCGTCATTCTCGAACTGGGCGAGGGTGTGTACGCGGGCTTCGCCCATCTGAGGCGTGGCTCCCTCCGTGTCGCCGTGGGCGAACGGGTCGCCGCCGGGCAGCAGTTGGCCGAGTGCGGCAACTCCGGCAACTCCTCCGAGCCGCACCTGCACTTCCAGCTCATGAGCGGCCCCGACCCCGAGACCGCCCACGGCCTGCCCTTCGCGTGGCGCTACCGCGACGACCGCGGGGCCGAACACCACGGAGTGCCCGAGGACACCGTGCACTTCACGTCGGCCGGAACCTCCGCCGGACACTGAGCCGGGGTCAGCGGCGGGGAGCCAGCCTCAGGTTGCCCTGGGTCACCGCGCGCATGCGGTCACCGGCGAGCAGGTCGTGCGGGAAGCCGAGGTCGATCGCGCCGGCCGCGTCCAGGCGCGCCTGCTGGTCGGGTGTGAACTCGACCTCCAACGCGCCCAGGTTGTCCTCCAGTTGGGCGACCGTCCGGGCGCCGACGAGCGAGGACGTCACGTCCGGGTTCCGCAGGGTCCAGGCCAACCCGACCTGGGCCGTCGAGCGGCCCAGCTCCGCGGCGACCTCCTTCACCACTTCGGCGATGTCCAGGCCGCGTGCGGTGAGGCCCCCGGTGGCGAGGGTGAAGTCCTTGCGGGTGCCGTCGGCGGCGGCCCGGGTGGTGGTCAGGTCGTCGCGGGTGTACTTGCCGGTGAGCACGCCGCCGGCCAGCGGCGAGTACGGCACCACGCCCAATCCCATCTCGCGTGCCATCGGCATCAGGTCGCGCTCCCCGGAACGCTCGATCAGGTTGTACTCGATCTGGAGGGCCACCAGCGGCGACCAGCCGCGCAGGTCGGCGATCGCCTGCATGCGCGACACCT
Source organism: Streptomyces liangshanensis (assembly GCF_011694815.1). Lineage (NCBI taxonomy): Bacteria > Bacillati > Actinomycetota > Actinomycetes > Kitasatosporales > Streptomycetaceae > Streptomyces > Streptomyces liangshanensis. Next base: position 1,832,225 of record NZ_CP050177.1, on the reverse strand, counting down.
GCCAGGCCGGGGCGTTGGAGATCGCCACGTACAGGACCTTGCCCTGCCGGACCAGGTCGTCCATGCCGCGCAGGATCTCTTCGACCGGGGTCGTGAAGTCCCACACGTGCAGGTAGAGGACATCGATGTAGTCCGTGTCCAGCTGCCGCAGACTGGCCTCCACCGACGCGAACAGGCTCTTGCGGTGGGAGCCACCGGAGTTCGGGTCGCCCGGCCGGCGCTGCGTGGTGTACTTCGTCGCCAGCACCAGGCGTTCGCGGTGGTCGCGGGTGAACTCGCCCAGCAGGCGTTCGGAGCTGCCGTTGGTGTACGTGTTGGCGGTGTCGACGAAGTTGCCGCCGCGCTCGACGTACAGGTCGAACAGCTTGCGTGCCTCGTCCCGCCCGGCGCCCCAGCCCCACTCGGTGCCGAAGGTCGCCGCGCCCAGCGCCAGCGGGGAGACCCGCAGTCCGGAGCGGCCGAGCAGCCGGTAGGTGTCGAGAGTGAGCGACATGGTGTCCTCCTGCGTAGATGCGGGTGCGGGTGCATGTGATCCGTTGCCGGGGATCAGCCTGCGACGGGCGCGGGGCGGGGGTAAGGGAAGGACGTTCCTGGGAACAGCGGTCCTCCCCAGCCTGTTGGAGCCGGTGTGACGACCCGGACCGTGAACACGACACAGGAACTGGCCGCGTTCCTGCGGACCCGGCGGGAACGCCTGGACCCGGACGACTTCGACCTGCCGTCGCGGCAGCAGGCCCGGCGGACCCCGGGACTGCGCCGCGAGGAGGTCGCCGAACGGGCCGGGGTCAGCGTCGACTACCTCGTGCGGCTCGAACAGGCCCGGGGACCGAGGCCCTCGGCGAACGTGGTGGAGGCGTTGGCCGGGGCGCTGCGCCTGATCCCCGAGGAACGCGCCTACCTCTTCGACCTGGCCGGGCAGCGCCCCCGTACGGCCGGCGAACCCGCGACCGCCGCGGCGCCGCCGCTGGCCCGGCTGGTGGCCGATCTGTCGCCGCTGCCGGCCGTGTTGATGAACCACCGCTACGACATCCTGGCCTGGAACGCCGAAATGGCCCGGCTCTTCCTGGACTTCGACACCCTGCCGCCGTCGCGGCGCAACGCGATGTGGTTGTGCCTGGTGCACCCGGGGATGAGCGCGTTCTACGTCGATCGTGAACGGGTCGTACGGGAGGGAGTCGCGCACCTGCGCGCGGCGTGGGCGGCGCACCCGGAGGACCGGGCGCTGATCGACCTCATCGCCGAATGCGCCTCCCACAACGAGGAGTTCGCGCGCCTGTGGGAGGAGCGGGACGTGACGGTCCACGGCCGGGGGGACAAGGTGCTGCGGCATCCTCGCGCCGGTGTGATCGCCGTGCACTTCGAGGTGCTCGTACCGCTCCAGGATCCCGGCCAGCGGTTGATGATCTGCCGTGCGGCGGACGACGGGAGCCGGTCGGCGCTGGACCGGTTGTGCGCGGGGTGAAGTGGCGGGAGGGCTGCGGAAGTTGGGCGGCAGCCGCGCTCTCACGCTCCCGCGCGTGACAAAGCCCGCGACGGCGGCCGTTGTCCTCGGGATACTGGGCGCCCATGGATGAGGTCGAAGTGGTCGTCGCCCACTCCGAGCGCGCGACGCTGCGCGTCGGCGACGTGTTCCTGAAGGTCGACGCCGATCAGGCGCGCATCGACGCCGAGGTCGAGGCGATGGGCCTGGTGCCGGTCCCGACCCCGCGGGTGCTGTGGCGCGAGCCGCCCGTGCTCGCGATCGCCGCGGTCCCGGGGACGGCGCTCGGCCGCCTCGGCGAACCGTCGCCCGCGTCACCGGCGGCGTGGGCCGCGGCGGGCGCCGCCGTACGGAAGCTGCACGACGCTCCGTTGCCGCCCCGGCCCGGCGCGGCCGGCCGGGACCCCGGCGCGGCCGGCCGGGACCCCGGCGCGCTCGCGGCCGAACTCGACGCCGAGTGCGAGCTGCTCGTGACGACCGGCGTCCTGCCCGCCGACCTCGTCGCCCGCAACCGCCGGGTGGCCCAGGCCGCGTTCCGGCCCTGGACGCCTGCCTTCACCCACGGCGACCTCCAGATCACCCACGTCTTCACCGAGGACGACGAGGTCACCGGCATCATCGACTGGTCCGAGGCGGGCCGGGGCGATCCCCTGTACGACCTCGCCACCCTCACCCTCGGGCACGAGGAACGCCTCGGTGATCTTGTTACGGGCTACGGCACCGAGGGCGGCGTCGACCTCGATCTCGACGTGATCCGCGCCTGGTGGTCCTTGCGGAGCCTGCTGGTGGTGCGCTGGCTGGCCGGGCACGGCTTCGACCCGTTCGCGCCCGGCTGCGAGGTCGACGTGCTGAGATCCCGGATGTGAGGATGGCGTCGACCGCCTCAACACCTCAGTACGGGAAGCGACTTGATACTTCGTACCGGAAGAACGCGGACGGCGTCCGTGCTCCTGGCACTACCGGGCGGCCGCCGAGCGGGACGGTTGGGAGCCGTCGCGGGGCACGCGGCGGTCGGCGAAGGACGTGCGGCCGGCGAGCCTCTGCTTCACCCGTGCGGGGGCCGACAAGGTCGGCGGGGCCGGTGACACCGCGACGCTGGACGTCTACTTCCTGACCGCGGAGATCCTGGCCGCCGAGGACAGCGCGGCAGGGCCCGAGTTCCGCTCGGGCGCGGGCTACCGGGTGTCCGTCACGGCCGCCGCCGATGGTTCCGGCACCGACGGTTGCTCGGACTGAGCGCGCCACGCGGACGCACCCGCCGGCCGTGATCCGGCGGGGCGGGCGTCATTACGGCGCCTCCGTGCCGGGCCTGTCGACGTCGACCGGGCTGCCCGTGCCCGCCTCCACCTGTGCGTCCGGGCAGTGGTCGAGCCGTACCGAAAGGGCTCCCGCGGTGGTGGTGTTGTCCGTCACGACCAGGTGGTCGACGCTGGTCGCGTCCACGAGCCAGTTGCCGGAGTCCGGGCCGGGCCGGGGGTTGTCGTTCGGCCACGACGCGCAGTTCGTGACCTCGTTGCCGACCACGCGGATGTCGCGGTGCACGGCCGCGCCCGCCGCCGGGAAGTGCGGGGGGCTGATCAGCACCGCCGGGCCGCCGAGATCCTCGAACCGGTTGCGGCGGACGGTGCAGTCGGCCACCGGCCCCGACTCCCAGTAGCTGCCCGCCTCGCAGGTGATCAGGACGCCGGCCATGCCGAGACCGGAGAACACGCAGTCCTCGATCAGGACCGGCTTGCGCGTCGACACGAGGACCCCGCGCGTCGGCAGGTTGGCGAAGGTCGAGCGCCGCACCGTCACGGACGGCGTGCGGGTGATGTTCTCCACGGCCAGCTCACCCGGCCCCGAGGCGGCGACGGCGTCGGGCAGCGGACGCGCGCACCGCACGCGCATCCGCGTCAGGTCGTGGGCGTGGTCCCGCCCGCTCGGCCCGTCGACGCCCAGCACCTCCACGTCGGTCGCGACGACGGCGCCGTCCCCGACCCGTACGATCTCGCATCGCTCGCCGGCCGCGAACTGCGGGAAACCGGCGGTCTCCGGGTGCGGATAGCTCAGCTCCAGTTCGTCGCCGTCCACCCGGTCGACCCGCAGGTAGAGCCCGTGCACGTTGATCGCGTCGTCGTGCGCGCCGTCGAACCGGCAGTCCTCCACCACCACCCGGCCGCTCAGGCCGGACGCCTGCACGAAGTCCGCGAAACCGGCCGTGGTCCGCCCCGTCCCCTCCCGCGTGGCGAAGACGCAGTCCTGCACGAGGAGATCGCCGCCGCTCTGCGCCAGCAGCCCGAATCCGTGCAGGTAGCCGAAGCGCACGCCGCGGAACCGGGCGTACTCGCTCTCCAGGACGAACGCGCCCGGGTGGTCGCGGTCGGTGTGCCGCAGCTGGTAGACGAGCCCCTGGTCGTCGGGTACGGGGGCGTCGGCCCGGTACTCGACGCGCAGGCCGTCGGGCGTCGCGGTGATCCGTTCCACGTGCTCGAAGAGCGGGCAGTCCGTCCGCCAGGTGCGGTTCGCGCGCGGGTCGAACACCTGGCAGTAGTCGAGCTTCCCCTCACCCGTCCACGCCGGATCGCCGCCGGCCGGGTCGGCCTCGCCCACCCAGGTCACCGTCCGGCCGTGCGGACGGACATCCGTACCCGGCGGCACCGAGAGCAGGCGGTACGGTCCGGCGTCGGCGACCCCGGTCTCCCGCACGGTCACCTCGACCACGGTCGGCTGCACCATGTCCACGGCGAAGTCGTGCAGTTCGGCCCGGCCGCAGTCGACCACCGCGATCGACGTCTGACGGCCGTGGTACTCGAACAGCGCGCCACCGCCGTCGATCTCGACGTCGTCGAACCCCTCCAGCAGGATCCCGATCGCCTTCTCGCGGTAGCGGGGATCGGCGCCCACGGTGTTCGAGACGTACAGCTCACGGCGTACCGCCGACGACGCCCGGAAGGCGTACGTCCCGGGCGCGAAGCGGAGCGTCACGGGGCCGCCCGCCCGGTGCGCCGCGGCGATCGCGTCCTGTACGGCGGGCGCGGAGTCGCGCGCGCCCGTGGGGTCCGCGCCGTGGGCGGTCACCTCGATGAGGTGGCGGGGCGGCGCGGGGGTGGTCGGTACGGTCATGAGCGGGTCGTTCTCCCTACGAGTTGCCGACCGTCCAGGGTGACGGCTCCGTGTGTCAGGTCGATGGTGGTACGGCGGCCGTGCGCGACGACCGTGACCGGTCTCCGTGCCCGTTCGCCGCGCGGGGTGAGGGTCGCGGAGACGAGCGCGGGACGGCCGTGCTCGTCGGCGTCCCACACGAGGTCGACGCCCACCCCGGGGCGGGCGACCAGCCCCCGTACCGATCCGCGCGCCCAGGCCGCGGGCACGGCCGGCAGCAGCTCGATGCGGCCCGCGTGACTCTGGAGGAGCGCCTCCGCGATGCCGGCGACGTACCCGAGATTGCCGTCGATCTGGAACGGGGGGTGCGCGGCGAACAGGTTGGGGTACAGGCCCGCGCGCTGCCCGACCTGGTCGGCGGGAGCGGGGCGGAGCATCAGCCGGACGAGTCGCTCGACGTGGTCCGGCTGCCTCAGGCGGGCGCGCAGCGCGATGCGCCAGGCGAGGGACCAGCCGGTCGACTCGTCGCCGCGCGCGTCGATCGAGGCGGCGGCGTTCGGGTGGAGGTCCGGGGGGAGGCCGGGCCCGGGGAAGAGGGGCCAGAGGTGGCTGAGGTGCCGGTGGTACGGCTCTGCGGGCACCGGGTCGTCGCGCCACTCGGCGATCAGGCCGTCGCGCCCCGCCGAGGGGCCGGGGACCAGCGCCCGCGCGCGGCGCACGCGGGCGAGCAGCTCGTCCGTACCCTCGCCGTCTCCGCCGCTGTCGCCGGTCGCGAACTCCGTGACGGCGTCGAACAGGGCGGTGGCGAGGGCGAGATCCATCGCGGACGACCGGCCCACCGCACTGGCGCCGCCGCCCGGGGTGACGAAGTGGTTCTCCGGTGACGTGGACGGGCTCGTACCGAGCGTGCCGTCGTCGGAGGGGACGAGCTGATGCAGGACGAACTCGGCGGCGCCGCGCAACAACGGCCTGACCCGGTCGCGCAGTTCGGGGTGGCCGAACCGCACCAGGTCGGCCAGCTCCAGCGACAGCCAGGCGCCGGCCATCGGCCAGAACGCCCAGGCCGGGTCGGCGTCCCCCGTGCCGACGGGCGGTGTGTAGGCCCACGCGTCGGTGTTGTGGTGGGCGACCCAGCCGGGCGACGCGTACAGCTCGCGGGCGGTGGCGGCGCCCGTGACGGCGAGCGCCTCGACGAGGTCGAGCAGCGGGGCGGCGCATTCGGCGAGGTCGGTGACCCCGGCCGCCCAGTAGTTCATCTCGGTGTTGATGTTCAGGGTGTAGCCCGAACTCCACGGCGCGCGCAGTTCGGTGTTCCACAACCCCTGGAGGGTGGCGGGCAGGCCGCCGGGCCGCGAGCTCGCGAGCAGCAGGTACCGGCCGTAGTGGAACAACAGCACCGCCAAACCGGGGTCGTCGGCGAGCACGTCGCCCTCGACGGCCGCCGTCACCCGGCGCCACGTGGCGACGGACCGGCTGTCGTCGTTCGCCTCCCGGCCGCCGGGCCCGGCCACCTCGCCCGGGCCGCCCCCGATCCGCAGCGCGACGCGGTCGTACCGCGCCGCGTGATCCGCGCGGTGGCGGGCGCGCAGCTCCGGGACGCCCCTGCGGAATGCCGAGGCGGCCGCCTCCGCCGCCGCGTCCAGTGCCTCGTCCGTACGGGGCGGCCGCGCGATCCCGTCGAAGGTCGTGGCCGTCGCGACGACGAGGTCCACCCGGGTCGCCGACCGCACGACCGGCGCGCCCGTGCCGGGGGAGGAGGCGAGGGTCCCGTTGTGGCCGATCCGCGCGTGGACGGCGCCCCGCAGGGCGTCGCCGGGTGCGTCGGACCAGACGACGGGGTGGTCCGGTTCGTGCGGCGGCGGTACGTCGGACGGCATCCGGAAGCGCAGCTCCGTCGAGTCGTCCGCCGACTCCCGGCGAAGGAAGCCGAGTGGGGTGGTCAGCTCGACACCCACGTCCAGGGGCGCGTCCGCCTCGACCGACACGACGAGCACCGCGTCGGGCGCGGAGACGAACACCCGCCGGCGCACCCCGACACCGCCGACGCGGAAGTGCGTCTCGACCTCCGCGTGCCGCAGGTCCAGCACGCGCCGGTACGGGTCGTCCGTACTCCCGTGGGACGGGGCGTCCGCGCTCTCGTGGGACGGGCCGTCCGCGCTCCCGTCGTGCCGGGACGCTGCCCCTCCGGACGGCGCCGCCAGGGTGAGGACGACGTCCGCGAAGGGGAGGTAGGACTGCGCCCACCCCGACTGCACGTGCTGGACCTCCCGGGTCGCCGCGTCGTACGCGCCCTGTTCCAGGTGGCGGCGTGCCCGCCGTACCGCCTCCGGTGCGTCGGCGGGCGGCCGGGGGGCACTCGCCGGCCCGCCCGACCACGCCGTGCCGTCGTTGAGCGAGATCCGCTCCCGCGCGGTGCCGCCGTGGACGAGGGCGCCCAGGCGTCCGTTGCCCAGCGGCGCGGCCTCCAGCCAGCTCCGCGCGGGGGCGTCGAAGACCAGCCGGTGAAGGTCGCCGTCGACGGGGGTCGTGTCCATCATCCTGCGTGTCACCTTGGTCTTCGCTCGACGGATCCCACTGCTGCCCGGCGGATCTCACCTCCGCCGGGCGGGTGTCACTTCTGCGCGATGGTCTGCTTGCTCTTCTCCTGGAGCTGCGCGAACACGCTGTCGCCGACCTGGTGCTCCCAGTACTGCTGGAAGGTCGGGACGATCGCCGTCTGGAGTCCCGCGCCGTTGGAGTAGTTGGCGCCGGCGCTCAGACCGCTCTTCAGGTAGTTGCTGAAGGCGGAGATGTCCATGCCCTTGTCCGCCACCTGCTTGGCCGTCGTGTCGAACACCGCCGGGATGCCGGAGAAGAAGGCCGGGTTGGCCTGCGCGGCCGCCTTCTGGCAGGCGTCGGAGGTCATGTAGGTCAGCCACTTGTAGGCGCCGTCCTTGTTCTTCGACCCCTGCCACATGAATTCGAGGTCGCCGCCGCCCTGGATGAGGCGGTTGCCGGTCTTGCTGTCCTTGACCAGGGGCGCGACGCCGACCTTGACCTTCGAGTTGCCGGCGAAGGTGGCCACGTCCCACGATCCCTGGATCATCATGGCGATCTTGCCGCTGGTGAGCTGGTCCTCGACGCTCGTGTTCGCGCCGAACTCGCCGATCTTCGGGGCGTACCCGTCGTCGGAGAGGGAGCGCAGGTACTTCATCGTCTGGCTGAAGCGGGGGTCCGAGTACGGGATCTGCGTCGGGTACGGGAACTGGTCGCCGGCCTGCCAGCCGAGGGCGCCCGCGAAGGAGCTGAACGTCTGCGAGCCGTTGGGGTCCTGCGGGGCCATGAGCTGGAAGCCGTACGTCGCGACGTGCTTGGCGTCGAAGCCGGGCTGGTTGCCGTGCTTGCCCTTCTCGTCGACGGTGAGCGCCTTGACGACCTTGCCGAAGGTGCCGCCGTCGGTGGGGTTCCAGGTCAGGTCCTGGAGCTGCGCCTCGGTGACACCGGCCTTGGCCAGCAGGTCCTTGTTGTAGTAGATGCCGGTGGCGTTCCAGTCGACCGTCAGGCCGTACGTCTTGCCGTCGGCGCCCGTGACCGGGTCGATGCCCTTGGCGAAGTTGTTCTGGTAGCCGTTCTGCTTCAGCATCGGGCCGATCTCGGCTATCTGGTGCTGCGCGATGTACGTCGGGTAGTACTGGCCCGAGGCCTGGAAGACGTCCGGCGCGTTGCCCGCGACGAAGTTGGCGGTCAGCTTCGTGAAGTAGTCCGGCACGTTGTAGCGGGAGATCTTGACCGTGTACTTGGGGTTGGCCTTCTCGAAGCCGGAGACGCAGGCACCCATGGCGGTCACCATGTTCGGGTCCCAGTTCCAGTAGTTGATGACGGTCTTGCCGTCGGCCGTCTTCGTTGTTCCGCCGCTGCTGGACGAACAACCCGTGAGAGCCGTGGCGCCGGCCAGGGCGACCGCGACCAGAGCGGTGAGCGACTTGCGCTTCATTCCAGTACTCCTCGTTGAGTTGGATGTGCCGGGAGCGTGAAGAGGACGTACCGGCAAGGGGGAGAGGGGCTCCGCCGCTGTCAGCGGATGCCCGTGAAACCGATGGAGTTGACGATGCGCCGACCGAAGATCACGAACACGAGGAGCATCGGCAGGGCGGCGACGAGCGTCGCGGCCATGAGTCCGCCCCAGTCGGGTGCCACGGTCGGGGCGTTCTGCTGGAACGAGGCGAGCCCCACGGTGAGCGGCTCGGTGCTCTTGTCGTTCGTGACGAGCAGCGGCCAGAAGTACTCGTTCCAGGTGTTGATGAAGGTCAGGATCGTCAGGGTGGTGATCGGACCCATGGTCATCGGGATGGTGACGGAGAACAGGGACCTGATCGGCCCCGCCCCGTCGATCCGTGCCGCCTCGTCGATCTCGCTCGGCAGGCCGAGCATGAACTGCCGTAGGAAGAAGATGTTGAACGCCGAGAACAGGGCGCCCGGCAGGATCAGTCCGGGGAAGGTGTTGAGGAGGCCGAGGTCCTTGATGAGGACGAAGTTCGGCAGCATGCTCATGATGCCGGGGACCATCAGCGCCACGAGGAACAGGGAGAAGATCAGGTTGCGGCCCCGCCAGTGGAGGCGCGAGAACGCGTAGGCCGCGGTGGTCGAGCAGAAGATGACGGCCACGGTCATGAGCGACGCGTACAGCGTGGAGTTGCGCAGGTAGAGCAGCAGATCGCCCGAGTCGAGCGCGCTCAGTGTGCCCGTGGCGTTGCCGTGGACCAGCCCGAGGACACGTCCGAAGCCGTTGAGCGTGAGGCCGACCGGCGCCAGCGACTGGGGGTCGCGCGACAGGGCGTCGTTGGACGACAGCGCGGTGCGCAGGATCCAGTAGAACGGGAAGATCGTGACGGCCAGGATGACGCCGACGTAGATCCACGCGGCGGCGCGCCCGATCGGCGGCCGCGACGGCCGGGTCGAGGCGCGCGGCTTTCCCGCGACTCGCTGGGTTGAGGAGAGTAGTGACACCGGGCTGTCCTCAGTTCGTGTCGGACTCGTTGGCGCGGGACACCCGCAGCTGGATGAAGGTGATGGCGGTGAGCATCGCGAACAGGGCGAGCGACATCGCCGACGCGTAGCCGAAGTTGTACTGGCTGAACGCCGTGTCGTAGATGTACATCTGGAGCACGTTGCTGGCGTTGGCGGGGCCGCCCTTGGTGGCCACCTGCACGATGTCGAACACCTGGATGGAGCTGATGACCGTCAGGATCACGACCATGGCCAGGATCGGCCGCAGCAACGGCACCGTGATGTGGCGGAACATCCTGACCTCGGACGCTCCGTCCAGGCGGGCGGCCTCGTAGATCTCGCCCGGGATGGTCTGGAGGCCGGCGAAGATCAGGACCGCGTTGTAGCCCATCGACTTCCAGACGCTGATCATCGCGACGGAGGGGATCGCGAGCGCGCTCGACCCGAGGAACTCGACGCGCTGTCCGGTCACCGCCTTGATCGCGACGTTCACGATGCCCAACTGCGGGTCGAGCATCCAGGACCAGATGACCGCCGCGACCACCCCGGAGATGAGGAAGGGGAGGATGACCAGGCCGCGGATGACCGTCGAGCGGGTCAGCCGGTGGAGGATGACCGCGGTGAGCAGCGAGACCAGGATGCCGATCGTGACGCTGAGGACGACGAAGTACAGCGTCGCCCTCAGCGAGTGCCAGAACACCGGGTCGTGGATCATCTGGCGGAAGTTGGCCAGTCCGGTCCACTCGGCGGGGGAGAGGATGTGGTACGTCGTGAAGCTGAAATAGGTGCCCCGCACCGTCGGGTAGACGGCGAAGACGAGGAACCCGATCAGTGCCGGCGCGATGAGGAGCCAGGCCGCCGTGGCGTGTCCCCGGTGGGCCGATTGCCGTCGGCGGGACTTCGGCCCGCTCGCCGGGACCCGTGTGGGGCTCAGTGTTGACACGGCTCCTCCCTTCGGTATTTTCAACAGAGTCATTAGTTAATCGGACAGTAGGGGTAGGTTTTAGGCCCGTCAAGATCCCTGCACGTAGGAAAGTTTCATGAGGCACCGTCAGCGGTCGACGCGCGGACGGACAGGTCGCGGCGGGTGGTCAAGGGGACCGTCCCGTGCGGAGCGAGGGGGAAAAGCGCAGATGAGCGGTACCGGGGTCAACCTTGGCGCGCTGGCCGAATTCAACGTGGCCGTGGTCCTCGACGCGATCCGGCGCCATCCGTCGGGCGTGACCCGGACCGGGATCTCCGCGCTCACGGCTCTCAGCGGCATGACGGTTTCGAACGTCTGCCGAAGATTGGTCGAGGCCGGGCTCGTGATCGAGGAGGCCGCGCCGGCCAGGGGCCGCGGCAAGCCGCCGAAGATCCTCACGCTGAACCGGAACGGTGGCTTCGCGGTCGGCGTGCACATCGACCCCGCCGTGATCACCTACGCGCTGATCGACCTGTCCGGGCGGGTGCGCGAACGCATCCGTACGGCGACCCCCACGGTCCAGGACGCGGAGGGCGTGGTACGGGAGATGGCGGCGATGCTCGACGCCCTCCTGCTCACCGCGGAGATCGACCGCGGGAGGGTCCTCGGTCTCGGCGTCGCCTCACCGGGACCCATCGATCCGCAGACCGGCGTGGTGCTCAACCCGCCGATGCTGCCCGGCTGGCACCGGGTGGAACTGAGATCGGCGCTCCATCTCGCCACCGGGCTGCCGGTGCTCATCGAGAAGGACGCCACGGCCGCCGTCGTGTCGGAACTGTGGTTCAGCGAGCCGGGCGAACGCCGCAACTTCGCCTTCCTGTACTACGGAACGGGCTTCGCGACCGGCGTCGCCCTCGGCGGCGCCGCCGTGCGCGGGGTGAGTTCCAACGCCGGTGACACCGCGCACATCCCGGTCGACCCGACGGGGCTGATGTGCGACTGCGGCCGGCGCGGCTGCGTCGGTGTGGTGACGGCCCCGCGCACGCTCGTCGCGGAGGCGGTACGCGCCGGCGTCCTGACGGAGCGTCAGGCGGGTGACACCACGGACTCGCTCCAAGTGGGCTCCGCCTTCGGCCTCCTGGCGGACGCGGCCGACGCGGGCGTTCCGGCGGCCGTGGAGATCCTCACCGTCGCCTCGCAGCAGATCGCCCGGGCCCTGGTGGTGGTCGTCAACCTGCTCGACGTCGGAGAGGTCGTGTTCGGCGGCCCCTTCTGGTCCCGGATCGCGCCCGTCGCGCGGACCGTCCTGCCCGAGGCGGTGCGCACCGACCCCGGGCTCGTGGTGCCCCACGGCATCCGCTTCAGCGAATCGTCGATACCCGGCGACGTGGCCGCCGTGGGCGCCGCCACCCTCGTCCTGGACAACGCCTTCTCGCCGCGCCCGGAGGCGCTGCGGATCGGCACCACGGGCGAGAGTGCGGGGCGCTTCTCCGTACCCTTCTCGACTCCCTGACCGGCGGGCCGCGCCCGCCCGGGGCCCGCTCGACGCCGATGACATCCCGGCCGCCTACAGTGCGGAGTGGCCGCTTTTGTACTGTGCGGCCCCGCACACCCGAAAGGAACACCGCCGTGAAGACCTTCACCCTGCCCGGCACGGACATCGTCGCCCCGAACATCGTGCTCGGCCTGATGCGTATCGCCGACAAGACCGACGACGAGATCCGCGAACTCGTCCGCGTCGCCCGCGACGCCGGCATCGACTTCCTCGACCACGCGGACGTCTACGGCGGGGAGCTGCACCACTGCGAGCGCCGCTTCGCCGAGGCGATGGCGCTGACCCCGTCGCAGCGCGACCAGGTCACGATCCAGACGAAGGCCGGGATCGTCCCGGACGGGCCGTACTACGACTTCTCGTACGAGCACATCGTCAAGTCCGTCGAGGGCTCGCTCGCCGCCCTGGGGACCGACCGCATCGACATCCTGCTCCTCCACCGGCCCGACGCGCTGGTCGAGCCCGAGGAGGTCGCCCGCGCCTTCGACGAGCTCGAATCCTCCGGCAAGGTCCGCGCCTTCGGTGTCTCGAACCAGACCCCGCGCCAGATCGACCTGCTGCGCAAGTACGTACGCCAGCCCATCGTGGCCAACCAGCTCCAGCTGTCGATCACCCACCAGCCGATCATCGCCCAGGGCGTCTCCACGAACATGCTCGCGGAGCAGCAGGCGCACACCCTCGACGGCGGCGGCATCGTCGACTACTGCCGTCTGCACGACATCACCGTCCAGGCCTGGTCGCCCTTCCAGGCCGGGTTCTTCACCGGTGTCTTCCTCGGCTCCTCGGACTACCCGGAGCTCAACGCCGTCATCGACCGCCTCGCCGCGCAGTACGACGTCCCGGCCATCGCGATCGCGACCGCGTGGATCACCCGCCACCCGGCCCACATGCAGGTCGTGCTCGGCACCACCAGCCCGGAGCGCGTCGCGGGCGCCGCCCAGGGCTCCGAGCTTCCGCTCACCCGGGCCGAGTGGTACGAACTGTTCCGCGCCGCGGGCCACCTCGTCCCCTGACGTCCCCCGAGTCTCGTCCCCCGAGTCCGGACGCACGGCGTACCCTCCGCCGGGTTTGAGGACCGCGTTCGCGGCCAGACGGGTGTGCGAGCCGCGTGCGTCACCCCCCTCCGGGCGGCTCGCAGTCGCCTCAGCGGTCGCCGGAAGCGCGGAGGTCCCGTACGTCCCGGCAGGTGGTAGGCGCATGACAGAGGTACGCGGTGAACAGGAAGCGGAACGGGCGGTCCTCGACCGGCCCGGATCCGTACCGGAGCGCAAGCAGCGGATGCGGCGCCGCCTGGAACGGCTGATCGGGATCGCCGCCACCGAAGGCAACGCGCTGCTTCCGCTGCGCAACGGGGACGAGATCTTCGCCGCGATGCTGAAGAGCATCCGCGGCGCCGAGTACACCATCGACATGATGACGTTCGTGTACTGGCGGGGTGAGATAGCCCGCCGGTTCGCGACGGCCCTGGCCGACCGGGCGCGTGAAGGGGTGCGCGTACGGCTGCTGTTGGACGGGTTCGGCAGCAGGCTCATCGAGAAGGACCTGCTCGACCTGATGGCGGAGGCGGGCGCGGAGGTGGCGTGGTTCCGTAAGCCGCTGTACCTCTCGCCGCTGAAGCAGAACCACCGCTGCCACCGCAAGGTGCTGGTCGTGGACGAACGTGTCGCCTACACCGGCGGGGTGGGGATCGCCGAGGAGTGGTGCGGCGACGCCCGTAACGCCGACGAATGGCGGGACACGCACGTCCAGGTGCGCGGCCCGGCGGTCGACGGTGTCGCCGCGGCCTTCGCGCAGAACTGGGCCGAGTGCCACGACACCCTCTTCGACGCGCACGACCGCTTCACCGGCCACGAGCCGCAGGGCGACGCCGTGGTGCAGGTCGTCCGCGGTTCGGCCAGCTTCGGCTGGCAGGACATGCAGACGCTCCTGCGCGTCATGATCGAGTCGGCCCAGGAGCGGTTCCGGCTGGCCACCGCGTACTTCGCCCCCGACGCCTACTTCGTGGAGCTGCTGTGCGCGGCGGCCCGGCGCGGCGTCGCGGTGGAGATCCTGCTCCCGGGGCCGCACACCGACAAACGGGTCTGCCAGCTCGCCGGGCAGAACCACTACGAGGCCCTGCTGGCCTGCGGGGTGGAGATCTTCCAGTACCAGCCGACGATGATGCACGCCAAGGTCATCACCGTCGACGGGATCGCCGCCCTGACCGGCTCGACCAACTTCAACCGCCGTTCCCTCGACCACGACGAGGAGGTGATGCTCGCCGTCCTGGACGAGGACTTCACCGCCGTCCTGGACGGGCACTTCGACGAGGACCTGGCGGTCAGCGAACGGATCGAGCGGGGCCGCTGGAAGCGGCGCTCCGCCGCCCAACGGATCCGGGAGGCGGCGGTCACGCCGATCCGCCGGTTCCTGTAGGTGCCGATCCGGCCGGTCGTCCGGGGCGATCGCGGCGGTCCGGTGCCGCGGATCGCCCGTGGCTCAGGCCCGCGCGGCGAGTTCCTTGAGGACCGCGTGTGCGGCGTCGGCCGCGGAGGCCGGGTTCTGGCCGGTGACGAGGTTGTCGTCGACGATCACGTGCGAGGCCCACGCCGGACCCGGTACGTAGTCGGCCCCGGCGGCCTGGAGGCGGCTGCCGATCAGCCAGGGGGCGTTGGCCGCGAGGCCGGTCTGCGTCTCCTCCTCGTCGGTGAACGCGGTCAGGCGGCGGCCCTTGAACAGCCACTTGCCCTCCTCGTCGCCGGCCGGCAGGAAGGCCGCCGGTCCGTGGCACAACCCCGCGACGACCTTCGACCGGTCGGGGAGCAGGGCCTGGAGGACGCGCGCGACGTCCTCGTTGACGGCGAGGTCCTGCATCGGGCCGTGGCCGCCGGGGATGAACACCCCGTCGAAGCCGGCGGGGTCGACGTCCTCCAGCCGCCCGGGCGACGCGAGCAGGTCCTTCACGTTCTCCAGGTACGCGCGCAGCTCGGCGACCTTCTCCTCGTCCCCGTTGTTGGACTGCGGGGACAGGCTGCCCTCGTCCACGACGGCCGGGCGGCCGCCGGGCGTGACCACGGTCAGCTCGATCCCCGCCGCGGTGAACGCCTTGTGCGGCTCCACGAACTCCTCGGCCCAGAACCCGGTGGGACGCTGCGAGCCGTCCTGCTGGGTCCACCTGGTCGCTCCGCTGAGGACCACGAGCAGTGAGGGCATGACTACCTCCAGATGATGCGCGCCGGCGGTCGGCCCGTTGCCGGCCTCGGCGTCGCGATGACACGACCGTAACACCTTTGCTCATGACGAAAGCAAGCTCTGCTGGTCGGCAAGTCGCATGCTAATGAATGTAGTGAATGACGTACTGCGGGACGTGCTGTAGGCTGCCGGTCCAGGAGAGAGGTGCGTGACATGCCGCAGACCGCAGAAGAGCCGTGCCCGCCGTCCGCGTGCGACAGCTCCGCCCTGCTCCTCGGATTTGTCAACACCGCGCCCCTGGGCGACGACCAGGACCGCATGACGGGGCCGGAAGAGCTGTCCGCCTGGCTGGCGGCCGGCGGCCGGACCGGTCTCGACGCGGTCGTCACGGGCGCGGACGTGGCCGCGGCCCGTGAGCTGCGCGACGCGTTCACGATGATCTTCCGGGCGCACTCCGGGTGCGAGGACGGCGAGGCGGCGCTGCCCGCCGCCGAGGACTACCTCCAGCGCATAGCGGTCCGCTACCCCCTCACCCCGCGCCTCACCGCCGACGGCTGCCACCTGGTCCCCGCCCAGGACGGGGTCCTCGGCGGTTTCGGCGCGCTCTTCGCGGCCGCCGTCGACCTGGCCGCGCGCGGCGCCTGGGGCCGCCTCAAGATGTGCAAGAACCCCACCTGCTACACCGGGTTCTTCGACAAGACGCGCAACTCGTCGGGCCTCTACTGCAGCACGTCGTGCAGCTCCCGGGCCGCGGCCCGGGCGTACCGCAGCCGCGCCAAGAGCGGCTGACGCGGCCGACGGCACCCCCGGGGGCACCCCCGCAGGGCCCCCGGGCGTTGCCCTGCGCGGGTGCGCGGGCCGTGCTGTACTGGCCAGATGAAGCGCAAGCCCGGAGCGGGGGGCCTGACGCGCGGCGTGCTGTCCGGCGGGACGGCCGCCGACAGAGCGCGGGACCAGCAGGCCGACGAGGTGCGCGACAGGGTGCGTCTCATGATCGAGATCACCGCCCGGGCGGGTGAGTACCGCAGAGGCCTGGTCGCCGCCGCGCGACGCCTCAGCCCGGAGGAGGCGGAGATCCTCTCTGACCTGGAGGGGCACGGACTCCAGGTGCCGCAACTGCGTGACGTGCTGCGCGGCGGCCATGTGCTGGTCGACGACCCCGCGCTGTACGAGGCCTGGCGGTCCGCGAAGGGCAGTCATCCGCGGCTGTCCAGCCACCACCGGGACATCGACAAGACCCTCTACCCCGACATCGGGATGCGCGGACACCTGGTCCGCGAGAAGCTCCACGGGCGCACGGCGAAGGGCACCTGGGTCCAGCTGGAGAAGACCCCCGCCGCGTTCGGCGGGAGCAAGCTGCCCAGTGTGGACGACCTGCGTCACCTCATGGACTACCTGGTGTACCGGTTCACCGGCAGCAACGTCGGCCCGTGGGGGCTGTCACGGATGACCGAGCGGCGCCCGATGTACCTGTCGCCGGTCCTGGCCGTACCCACCTCCCTGTCGCCGCCGGTCGCGCGGGTGCTGACGCAGGCCCTGCGCCGCATCGAGGCGTCCGACGACACCACCGCCGTGTCCGCGGACCTGGCGGCGCGCTTCCCGCCGCCCGACCGGCCCGACCTGGCGGGCGAACTGGGCCGGGCGCTGTCCGACCGGGCGGGGCGGGGACTCTTCGGCAACTCGGAGGTGTGGGTCACCCAGACACCGTCCCGCGCCGCCGCCGCGGTGCTCCGCGAGAGACGTGAGCAGGTCCCCACGGACGTACGGCGTACGGGAGGGTGGTCATGAGCGGCGACCGGCACGAGAGCGGCGATCAGGACCACGGTCACCTGTCGGGGTCGTCCGGCCAGGGCGAGGCGTCCGTCCCCCCGGAGCTGGTCTCGGCGGTGGTGAGCCTGGTGGAGACGGGGCCGGTGCTGCTCGGCGCCTACACCATCGCCGAACTCACCGCCGTCGACGCGATCGTGGACTTCCTGGAGGCGCGGCCGTCGGACGACGAACTCGCCGAGGCCGTCCGCTCGCTGGCGGCGCGCGAACTGCTCCTCGCCGGCTCGACGGGCGAGGAGGTCCGGGTCCGGGGCGACCTGGGCATCGCCGTGGCGTTCCAGCAGCGGGCCAGGAAGGTCCTCGACGCCCGGACGACGGGCACGGTCGCCGGTGAGCCGTGGCGGATCCTGCTGCTCCCCCAACCGGAGCGGATCTGCCTGATGGTCCGCATCGACGCCCTCGGCGTCCATCAGATCGGCCTCTACAAGCTCGACGAGGCGCTGCGCATGCTCATCGAATGGCTGCCGCGGGGCCCGTCGGCGGACCGCGAGGCGGCGATGGGGACGGACGCCCTGCTCAGCGGGTCGGAGCGGTCCGCGCTGGTGACGGTCACCCACTACACCGCGGAGGGATCGGCCGAGATCGCGGGCCGGAGCACCGACCTGGTGCTGGCCCGCCACGCGGGGCGCCTGCACGTCCTGACCCGCGACCCGGACGACCGCGAGAAGCTGGTGCCCGACCGCGTGGAGGGCAAGGACGGGGTACGCGACCGGCTGGCGGACCTCCTGGCCTGAGACGGACCAGGGCCTCCTGGCCGGGACGGATCCCCCGGCCCGGAGAGCCGTACCGCGTCAGCGCAGGTGCTTGATGACCTCGGCGAACGCGTCCCGGTGCGGCTCCAGGACGCTGATGTACGTGATGCCGTACTCCTCGCGGTAGCGGCGCAACCGGTCGGCGATCTCGCCCGCCGAACCGATCAGCACGCCGGGCACCTGGTTGAGCTGCGCGTCGTCCAGACCGCTGGCCTGGCGGATGATCGACAGGTCGAGCGTCTCCGCGCTCTCGCCCACGGCCGCGACGAACAGGTTCAGCTCGATCTTGTCGAGGCGGTCGCCCGCCGCCTCCCGCAGCACCTGGATCCGGCGGGCGAACGCCTCCTCGGGCGGCACGCCCGGCGTCACCCCGGCCATCACCGAGAAGCTGAAGATGTCGGCCTCCCGGGCGCCCACGCGCAGCATGCGGTCGCCGGCGCCCGCCAGCATGATCGGCGGTACGGGTACGTCGGCCTCCGCCGCCAGCAGTTCACGCAGCGCCGACAGGGTCTTCTCCAGCCGGCCCAGGCGCTCCCCGCCCGTACCGAACGGCAGGCCCACGGCCTCGAACTCGTTCGGCATGTATCCCGCGCCGAGCCCCAGCTCCAGGCGGCCGTCGGTCAGGCGCTGCGTGTCGGTGACGTCCCGGGCCAGGTACGCGGGGCTCGCGACGGAGGCGTTGAGCACGTACGTACCCAGGCGCATGCTCGTCACGTCGGCGGCGGCCACCAGCGCGGGGAACGGCGACTGCATGCCCAGGTGGTCGGGCATCTGGAGCACGTCGTACCCCAGATCCTCCGTCTCCCGCACGCGGTCGCGCCAGGAGGATCGGGAGCCGACGTTGATCAGACTGACGCCGAAGCGGAACGGGTGGTTGCTCATGACGGCCCTTCGTGCTGGTGCGGCGGTTGCGTGTGCGCATTCCGATACCTACCGGGATAACACACGGGCCTCAGGGGGTGTGTGGTTCACCCCCTGTGGCGCCGGCCCGCGCCGGTCGCGCCGTGTGAGGTGAGGTGCGCTCCGCGTCACGGTCCTGAGGTCGACACGGCCGCCGGGGGCCCTTCGGGGCCGGGAACCGGGAGGAGGGCGTGCTAGAGATGGAGATCAACAGTCCTTTATCGGGAGGTATCTGACGATGCGTTCAACGCTTCTGCGTGTGACGGCCGCCATGGGCGCCGCGGCGGTCCTGACTCTCTGCGGCGCGGGCGTGGCTGCCGCGCACGACGACCGGCCGGTCGGTGTGGGCGACGCGGGCGCCCACAACCACGGCATCGGCAGCGCCGGCGCGTACAACTACGGCATCGGCGCCGCGGGCGCGTACAACCACGGCATCGGCGACGCCGGTGTCGGGAACTGGGGCGTGGGCAACGCGGGCATCGGCAACACCGGTGTCGGCAGCCACGGCATCGGCAACACGGGCATCGGCAGCTCCGGCATCGGCAACTGAGACGGCCGCACCGATCGCCCCACCGCCCTTCCCGTCACACCGGGGCCGGCCGCCGGTGACGCGGCCGGCCCCCGTGCGTGACGCCCCCGCCCGCCCGGTCGCCGGATCCGGCGTGCGTACTCTGGCCCGATGCGCGTACTTTTCTCCGGTGTCCCCGCCTACGGCCACCTGATCCCGCTGCTGCCCCTCGCCCGAGCCTTCCGCGCCCGGGGGGACGAGGTGGCCCTCATGGTTCCGGCGTCCTTGGCGCACCTCGCCGCCGACGAAGGCCTGGAGGCCTTGATCGCCGGCGCCGAGAGCCAGGACGTCATCGCCGAGGTGGGCCGCAGGACCGGTGTGGACGTGCGCAGGAGCGGTGATGTCGACGCCGTGATCGAGGCGTTCGTCACCGCCCGGCTCGACCTGTCCGCGGACGCGTGCGCGGACGCGGCACACCGCTGGCGGCCGGATCTGGTGATCCATGACCCCATGGACTTCGTGGGACCGTACCTGGCGTCGGTCCGCGACGTCCCCCACGCGGTGCACACCTTCGGCGCGGACGTGTCCGCCGGCTTCATCCGGGCGTCGACCGACCGCGCGACCCGGGACTACGCCGCGCGCGGGGTGGGGTGGCGGGAGCCCCGCTGGGTCCTGGACATCTGCCCCGCCGACCTCCAGGTGGAGGGGTGGGAAGCCCCTCCGGGATGGCAGGCGCTGCGGCCGGAGGCCCATCGGGCGGCGGTCGGCGTACGGCCCCGCACGCCGGAGCCCCTGACCGGTGATCCGAAGGTACTCATGACGTTCGGCACGATCTTCTCCGACCCGTCGGTGCTCAACCCCCTCCTGCGCGGACTGCTCGCGCACGGCGCGGGAGTGCGGGTCACCCTCGGCACGACCATGTCTCCCGGTGACTTCGCCCTCGACTCGGACCGGGTCGTGTTCGAGGACTTCCTGCCCTACGAGTCACTCCTCGACGGCGTGGACGTCGTGCTCGCCCACGGGGGCGCCGGCACCAACCTCGGGGCGCTGGCGGCCGGCCTGCCCCTCGTGCTGCTCCCTCAAGGGGCCGACCAGGGAGGGCAGGCCGAACGTGTGGCGGCGGCGGGCGCCGCGGTCGTCGTCACGTCCGACCCCGCCGATCCCGCCGAGGTGGCGCGCACCGTCGTGGAGGTGGCGACGAGCCCGCCGTACCGGGAGAGCGCGCGGCGCATCGCCCGTCGTATCGCCGCCATGCCCACGCCCGGCGAGGTGGCGGACCGCCTGGCCGACACGTGGGCGGCGGAGCGCGCCTGACCCTGGGACCGCGCGCGCCGATCCGCCCGGACCGATCCACCCGCGCCGATCCACCCGCGCCGATCCGCCCGGACCGGGGTCGGCCCCGGTCCGGGCGGGGGCGGCCGCTCAGCCCGTCGTCAGCGCCGGGACCAGGCGGTCTCCCACGATGCCCGCCAGATCCGGGCGGTAGTAGTCCTTGATCGCCTCGGCCCAGGCCGACGTCGTCACCTGGTCCGAGGCCGTCGGCTCCAGGCCCTCGAACAGCGACTCGACGTTCGGCGCCGCGAAGCCGATGGCCGTCAGGACCGCCACGAAGTCCGCGCGCCCGATCAGGCCGTCCCCGTCCGGATCGGCCACTTCCGTGAGCGCCTCGGCGAACTCGGTGACCGCCGCGTCGAACCGCTCCGGCGCGAGCACGACCGCCTTGAACTCCTCGAAGTCGATCCTGCCGTCGCCATGGGCGTCCAACTCCCCGGCCAGGGCCGCCCAGAAGGCCCGGAAGCCACTGAGCGCCGCGCTCCGCCGCGCGTCCGGCGCCTCGGGCGTGACACCGAGGACCCGGTCCGCCATCAACTCGAAGTCGTCCGCCTCGATCACTCCGTTACCGTCCGCGTCGAACAGCGCGAACACTGTCCGGACCCGGTCGACCGCTTCTGTCCGCATGGATCTCCCACTTCCCGAATGCCGCTGGGTGCCACTGACCGCCCAGGCCACCGAAGGCCCACCGCACGGGCGTGCTCCCACTTCACCAAAGGCGGCCGGCGGGATCGGGCGGATGCGTGTCCCTTCGCGCGAAGGAGTGAATGCGGGCAGGAAACGCGCGGACCGGTGTTTAGCGCGCCGAAGGGCCGTACGGGGCGGGACTCGCCCCGTACGGCCCCCGGGCGTACGTGCGCCGGTCGGTGTCTCTAGCGCGAGCACCTCAGGGCGTTCAGGTTCACCGAGTCCGCCATCAGCTTCATCCCCGCGTCGTTCGGGTGCAGGTGGTCGCCGGCGTCGTACGCGGGCAGCATCTTCGAGGGCGCCGAGGGATTCCGTATCGCCGCGTCGAAGTCGACCACCGCGTCGAACGCGCCACTGCGGATGAAGCGGTTCACCTCCTGGCGGATGGCCTCACCGTTGGCGTTCCACTCGGGCCATCCCTCGTACGGCATGACCGTCGCGCCCACGACGCACACGCCCCTCGCCCGGCTCCGGTCGATGATCTGCCGGTACGCGGTGATCAACTGGGCGGCCGTCGGGGCCGGGTTGGCCTTGATGTCGTTGACGCCTTCGAGCAGGATCACCGTGCGCAGGCCGCGCTGCGACAGGACGTCCCGGTCGAGCCGCTTCAGCGCGCTGACGCCGGCGCCGTCCGTCAGCACCTTGTTGCCGGAGATGCCTTCGTTGGCCACCCCCTTGACGGTGGTGTTCCCGTTGCCCTGGAGGCGGGCCGACAGCAGGTCCGGCCACCGGCGGTTGGTGTCCGGCGTGGAGTTCGAGCCGTCCGTGATCGAGTCGCCCAGGGCGACCACCGCCCCGGTGCCGGCCGGCGCGTCGGTGACCACGGCGTCGAGGTAGTAACGGAAGCCCGTCGTCTGGGTGTAGGCCGTCCCCGCCTCGGCCGCCGCGAAGTTGCCGCCGGGCGCGATGTACGAGGTCTGACGGCCCATCTGGTGGCCGGTCGCGGTACCGGCCGCGCTCTGCACGTAGATGCTCACCGCGAGATCGGCCCGCGCCGCCACGGTGCCGGCCAGCGGGTCGCTGTACACCGAACCGCCCGCCGGTACGGTGACGGACGCCGCCCCGCCGAAGGTCAGGGCCCGGTTCGTGCCGGGGGCGACGGCCGCTCCGGACGCCCGTACCCCTACGTACGCGCGGCCGAAGGTGACCGGCTGGTCGCCGAAGGCGTTGGAGAGGCGGATCCGCAGCGCGCTGCCGCCCGCGCTGGTGTGGATGACGAGGCGGTGCGTGCGCCCCGCCACCGCCGCGTCGAGCCGGTCGGCGCTCGCTCCCCAGGTGACGACCTGGGTGGTCGCCGCGGCCGACTCGGCCCGGGACACCGCCGGGGTCACGAGGGCGGTGGTGAGCGCCAGGGCGAGTACGGCGCTCGCGCGCCGGGCCCGGCGGGGGAATGACTGTGATCTGTTCATAGCTGGTGAGGTCCCTCTCATCGTTGCCATGACCATGCCACCCATCTGCACGGGCGGAGCGCGCTCGCGGTTCAATCCCGGTCCACAGACATCCGCTCTTTGGCCGGAACCGGGCTCGTGCCGTGTGCTTCCGCCCGGCGCGGGCACCCGTCCGGGGTGACGAAGAAGAAGCGGAAACTCACCCTCGCGTACAAGCCCGTCGGCTTTGTCCTCGGCTGGGCCGGCGGCGCCGTGGCCGGGCTCGCCTTCCAGAAGACGTGGAAGGTCCTGCGCCACGAGGACGACGCGCCGGACGCCCTGGACCGCGACCGTGGCTGGGGCGAAGTGCTGCTGGCGGCCGCCGTGCAGGGCGCGATCTTCGCGGTCGTGCGCAGCGCGGTCGACCGGTCGGGCGCCAAGGCGATCGAGCGCGCGACGGGCACGTGGCCGAGCGACGGCGGCGGGGGCCGGGACTGAGCGGCCGCCGCGCGGCGGTAAATCGGTGTCGCGGTGGGGCGCGTCGGCCCGATCATGGGTCAGGAACAGCTCCGGCGGTCCGGCATAGGTCGGATCAGTGACGCGCAATCGTGAGGAATCGCCGCCATGCCCGTGCCCGCCGACCCGTCCGTACTCCACCCGATGCCGGGACAGCCGCGCGTGGTGCTGCTCCGGCCGCTGGTGACGTCCCCCTTGATCGAGGTCGGGGAGTACTCCTACTACGACGACCCCGACGACCCGACCGCCTTCGAGACGCGCAACGTCCTCTACCACTACGGGCCCGAGCGGCTGGTCATCGGCAGGTTCTGCGCCCTCGGGACCGGCGTGCGGTTCCTCATGAACGGTGCCAACCACCGCATGGACGGCCCCTCCACGTTCCCCTTCCCGACGATGGGCGGCTCCTGGGCCGAGCACGCCGACCTCCTCACCGGCCTGCCGAACCGGGGCGACACGGTCGTCGGGAACGACGTCTGGTTCGGGTACGGGGCGACGGTGATGCCCGGGGTACGGATCGGGCACGGCGCGATCGTCGCCGCCGGCGCGGTCGTCACGAAGGACGTGCCCGACTACGGAATCGTCGGCGGCAACCCGGCGCGCCTCGTCCGCACGCGGTACGACGAGCGGGACGTGGCCCGGCTGCTCGCCGTCGCGTGGTGGGACTGGCCCGCCGAGCACCTCACCGACCACGTACGGACGGTCATGTCGGGGAGCGTCGACGCCCTCGAAGCGGCCGCTCCGACGGGCCTCTAGGGCGCGTCCGCCGCGGCGGACGCGCGCCGGCCGCGGATCATCGGCCGCGGATCATCGACATCAGCAGCGCGTGCGTCCCGGCGTCGGCCGCCGCGACAAGTCCCCGGCCCGTGGGCCCGATCGGGCCGCCGTCGATGCCGGTGACCACACAACCGGCGGCCCGGCACAGGGCGATGCCGGCGGCGAAGTGGACGCTGCCCGACAGGTCGCCGCCGTCGGTGACGTACGCCGCGCGCCGGCCGGCGGCGACCCAGGCCAGCGCCAGCGTCGTGGAGACGACCCGCGGCCGGAATTGCCCGGCGAACCCGGGGTGGGCCAGCAGGTCCACGGCCCGGAAGCCCGGCGCGCCGGGGAAGGGCGGATCGAGGTTGACGTCCACCAGGCGGGAGCCGGACGAGGGTGCCAGCCGCGTGTCGGCGCCGTCGTACCGTACCCACGCGCTCTCGCCGTCCGTACGGAAGACCTCGCCGCCGAACGGGTCCGCCACGGCCGCCGCCCCGTCCCGCAGCGCCACGTTCACCGCCACGAGCATGCTGCCCACGGCGTAGTTGAGCGTGCCGCACAGGGGGTCCACCAGCCACTGGCGCTGCGCGTCCACGACCCCCTGCCGCCCGCCCTCCTCGCCGAGCACCGCGTCCTCGGGCCGCGCGGCACGGAGGACGCCGAGGATCGCCCTCTCCGCCTCGACGTCGGCGGCGGTGGCGAAGTCCCCGCCGCCCTTCTCGATACGGCTGAGCCGCTGGCCGTACAGCCCGCGTACCACGTCGGCGCCGGCCCGTACGGCGGCCGTGGCGACTCCGAGGTCGTCGAGATCCGCGTACGGGTGGGCACTCGCGTCCGGGTCGGTCACACCGGGAACCCTAGCGGTGGCGATCCTCCGACGCGTCGGCCGGACCTGAGTCGGCCGCGTCCGGCGAACCCACCGCGTCCGTCCCGGCGTACGGAGCCAGCTGGGTCGTCACCTCCACCTGGCGCGCGAGTGTGTCGCGGATCGGCGACCGCCGCTCCACCAGCTCGATGAGCTCCTGGAGCTCCTCGGGGGTGGCCTCCGGGGCGTCGACCGACACGGTGGCCCGGATGTGCTGCGCTCCCGGCGCGATCCGCGGGTCCACGCCGAGGAAGCCGCTCAGGTCGAAGTCGGACTCCAACCGCACCTGGAAAGCGCGCAGTTCGATGCCGCGTGCGGCCGCGTTCGCCGTGAGGGTCACGGTGTAGCAGCCGGCCAGCGCCTGGAGCAGGTGCTCTGCGGGGGAGATGGCGGTGTCCGTACCGAGGAGGGCCTTCGGTTCGTCGCTGGCCATCGTGTAGCGGCCGTCACGCCCCGCGTTGGCCACGCCGGCCTGGGTCAGCGGGCCGGTCCGCGAGTCGATGCGGAAGCCTCCGGACCAGTCGCCCCTGACCGAGAAGGTCACGTGGCCGAGGGCCCGGTCGCTCTGGACCGCTTCGACGGTGTTCCGGAGGGCGGTGGTGTTCACACCGTTGAGGACAGACATGGGACTGTTCCGTTCAGGAGAGGGGCGGGCGAGGGATCCCGGGTCAGTTGCGTCCGGCCATGACACCGCCGTCGACGTTCCAGACGGCGCCGGTCACCCAGTCCGTGTGCGGGGAGAGGAGGAACCGGATGGTCGCGGCGACGTCGGCCGGGGTGCCGGTCCGGCCGGCCGGGTGGAAGTCGTCGAAGGAGCCGAGCACCTCGTCCAGGTCCTCCTTGGCGACGAACGCCTCGTAGATGGGGGTCCTGACCACGGCCGGCGCCACCGCGTTGACACGGATGCGGTGCGGGGCCAGTTCCATGGCGAGGTGCTGGGTGAGCGAGTGCAGACCGGCCTTGGCCATCGAGTAGGCGGAGGAGGGGGTGGCCGCCACGGCCTGATGGGCCCACATGGAACCGATGTTGACCACGGCGCCCCCGGCACCGGCGTCCGCCATGTTCTTCGTGACGGTCTGCGTCAGCAGGAACGCCGCCTTGTTGAAGGCGTGGTAGAGGTCGTAGTCCGCCTCGGTGTGGTCCCAGAAGGGCTTCGGGGTGAAGACGCCGGCCGCGTTCACCAACAGGCGTGCGTCGGCGTGCTCCTGGGTCAGGCGCTCGCGCAGGGCGTGTACGTCCTCGGTGCTGGTGAGGTCGGCGATGAGGGTCTCCACCGTGCCGAGCTTCCCCAACTCCTCGGCGGCGGACCGTGCCACCTCGGGGTTGCGGCCGACGACCACCGCCGTACCCCCTTCGGCCATCACGAGGCGGGCCGCTTCGAGCCCCATGCCGCTGGTGCCGCCGATGACGATGAGCTTCTTGCCGTCGAAGTCCTGGCTCACGAGAATCTCTATCTACTAGTTGGTAGGTGAAGGTGTGGTGCGATCACCGGTGTGTGGTCGCTGTGGTGCCCTCGACGCTACGCGGCCCGCACGGGCCGCGGTAGACGCTCCTCGGTGATGCGGCCATAGCGGCTGCTACTGGCTCACGGGCCCGTCCGGGGCGTCCGGCGCGGACGGTACGTGAGGTGCGGGCGGGCCGGCGCTCAGCAGGGAGGCGAACTGGTCGAGGTCGGCGCTCAGTGGTGTGTCGCGGCTCCACACCGCCTCGTACCGGATCTCCACCGGCCGGCCGGAACGCACGAGCGGCCGGCAGGAGGCGTGCGGGCGGGACACCTTCGACAGGGGGAGCAGGGCGGCGCCCAGGCCGAGGCCGGCCCACTCCTCCAGCACGCGGTAGTTCGACGCCTGGCCGGGATACCGGCGCAGGGGCAGGTCCTGGTCGTGGAAGAGCGCCGTGGTGAAGGCCGTCAGGCCGCAGGTGTCGGGGACGAGGATGTACGAGGCGTCGACGGCCGACTCCAGCTCCAGCGGGGTGTCCGCGACGGTGGAGGAGGGGTCGACGACGACGATCGGCTCGCGGTGGATGATCCGGTGCTGGAACCGGGGCATCGGTTCCACCGCCGGGACCAGGACGACGTCCAGGTCTCCCGAGACCAGCCCGGCCCGCAGGTCGTCCTTGTCGGCCTCCCGCAGGACCAGGGCGCGCGGCGGGCCCAGCACGCGGGCCGCGTCGAAGGCGCGGGCCACCAACTCCGGCCCGATCAACGGTGAGATGCCCACGCGGATGCTCGCCGGCGCCGGGTCCGCCAGCCGCTTGGCCTCCGCGCTCACGGAGTCCAGGGCGGCCAGGGCGCGTTCCACCAGCGGCAGGATCCGCGCCCCGTGCGCGGTGGGCCTGACGCCGCGCGGGGAGCGGTCGAACAGCTTGAGGCCCAACTCCTCCTCCAGGCGCGCGATCCCGTTGGACAGCGCGGGCTGGGTCACCCCGTAGGCGCGGGCCGCCGCGCTGAACGACTTGGTCTGGGACACCGCTCGCGCGTACCGCAGTCCTTCGATGTTCACGGGACCTGTCCTCTCCGCCGTGACCGGTAGGCGGCGGTCAGCGGGCCGTACGGGGGCGCAGCGCCGCGACGGCCGAGGCGGCGACGTCGTCGAAGTAGGACACGTCACCCAGGGCGCGGGCCGTGAACATGGCGCCCTGCACCGCCGAGAGGAACCCGCGGGCCGCCTGCCCGGGGGACGGCGCCGCCGCCAGTTCGCCGGCCGCGATCCCGTCCGTGACGACGAGCGTCAGCCAGTCCAGGTTCGCCGTGAAGAACCGGGCCACCGCGCGGCGCGTCTCCTCGGGAACCGCCTCGGCCTCCGCCGCCAGCGTCGCGCACAGGCACGCCTGGCCGTCGGGGAGCCCCTCGCGGTACAGGCCCGCGTAGAACTCCAGGAGTTCCACGGCGTCCGCCCCGCCCTGCTGGGCCGCTCGCAGCCGGGCCGTGAAGTCCGCGGCGTAGCGGGACACCATCTCCAGGCCCAGATCGGCTTTCGTCGGGAAGTGGTGGTGGATGCTGGGCTTCCGGATGCCGACGGCCTCGGCGAGATCCGCGTAGCTGAACGCCGCGTAACCGCGGCGGCGGACCACGGACGTGGCCGCGTCGAGAAGCTGCGTGCGCGTCGTACTCATGCGACCACCCTACCTACCAGAAGGTAGAGTGGCCAGCCGGGTGCCGGCCGGGCGCCCGTCACCGGGGGCCTCGCCATACGCGCGGCCTATGGCGGCATTCATGATCGGCCTCTACCGCGGCCCGTACGACCCCTCTACGGTCGGGCGGCGGCCGGCCTTCCCCCGACCCGTGGATTCCCCCGACCCGTGGATTCCCCCGGGCCCGCGGACGGCGGCCGCGATCGTGACCGGAAAGGACGCACCATGAACGACACCGCACCCGAGTACTCCGGGTATCCGGCCATGCAGGTCACCGAGGCGGGAGGCCCGGTGGTGGCACGCCGCGCGCCCGTGGTCCCGCCGGGGCGCGGAGAGGTACGGGTCACGGTGCACGCGAGCGGTGTGTGCGCCGCCGACCTGGGCACCGTCTCCGCCCCTTCGCCCGCCGGGGGGTTCCCCGTCACGCCCGGACACGAGGTGGCGGGCGTGGTCGACGAGGTGGGCGCGGGAGTCGAGGGGTGGCAGCCGGGCGACCGGGTGGCGGTCGGCTGGTTCGGCGGCAGCTGCGGTCACTGCGCCGCGTGCCGGTCCGGCGACGTCGTCCACTGCCCGGAGCGGCGGATCCCCGGCCTGTCGTACCCCGGCGGATGGGCCACCTCGATCACCGTCCCCGCCGCCGCGCCGGCGCGAATCCCGGACGGGCTCGGCATGGCCGAGGCGGCGCCCTTCGGCTGCGCCGGTGTCACCACCTTCAACGCCGTTCGCCACGGCCGGGCGCGGCCCGGGGACCGGGTGGCGGTGCTGGGCCTCGGCGGCCTCGGGCACCTCGCGGTGCAGTTCGCCGCGCGCATGGGGTACGAGACCGTGGTCGTCAGCCGCGGGGCCGAGAAGGAGGCGGACGCGCGGTCCCTCGGGGCGCATCACTACATCGACAGCTCGCGCGACCGGCCCGGCGCCGCCCTGCGCGCCAGGGGAGGCGCGGCCCTGATCGTGTCCACCGCGTCCGGTACGGGCCTGCTGGCCGAACTCGTCGACGGGCTCGCGCCGCACGGCCACCTCAGCGTCGTCGGGTTCGACGCGGCGGACGTCGCGATCCCGATGGGCAAGCTCGTCATGGGGGCCAGGACGCTCAGCGGCCACCTGACCGGAAGCCCGGTGGACACCGAGGCCGCCATGCGTTTCGCGATGGTGACGGGTGTCCGGCCGCGCGTCCAGGCCCTGCCGCTGGAGAGCGCCGAGGAGGCGCTGGCCGTCCTGCGGCGCGGCGAAGCCCGCTACCGCACGGTCCTGACGACCCCTCACCTGCGTTCCTGAGGCGACCCGTCGGCCCGGGCGGACGGAGAGCGCCCCGCCGGGCCGCCGGGCCGTCCGGCCGCTCCCGTACACCCGAAGAACCAGGAGGAGCACACGCATGACCGAGATCCCCATCCGCGACGTGATCGTGGTCGGCGCGGGCATCGCCGGGCTGAGCGCCGCACGAGCGCTGCACGCCGCGGGCCTGGACGTCGTATGCCTGGAGGCATGCGACCGCGTCGGCGGCCGGCTGCTCTCGGCGCGGACCGACGACGGGCCGCTCGATCTCGGTGCCACGTGGTACTGGCCGGGGGAACGGCGGGTGAGCGATCTCCTGACCGACCTCGGCATGACGGGCTTCGCCTCCCCCACCACCGGGGACGCCCTCTTCGACCACCCGGGCGGCGTCGAGCGGCTGACCGGGAACCCGTTCGGCGCCCCGTCCCTCCGCTACGGAGGCGGAGCGGCCCTGCTGGCCGACCGTTCCGCGGCGGCCCTCCCCGCCGGTACGGTCCACCTGGACGCCCCCGTCTCGGCGATCGGGCCGCACCCCCGCGGGCTGGTGGTCCGCACGCCCGCGGGCGAACTGCCCGCCGCACACGTCGTCCTGGCGGTGCCGCCCGCGCTCGCGGCCGCCCGTATCGCGTTCCCGGCCGGTGTCCCCGCCTCCCTGCTCCGGCTCGCCGCCGCGACGCCCGTGTGGATGGGACCGGTCGCCAAGGTCGTCGCGCACTACCGGACTCCGTTCTGGCGGGAACGCGGGCTGTCCGGGGCGGCGTTCAGCGGGACCGGGCCCCTGCGGGAGATCCATGACCTGTCCGGACCCGGTGGATCGCCGGCCGCCCTGTTCGGCTTCGCGCAGGGCGGGCCCGCCGGCTCCGAGCGCGCTCTCGCCGACCGCGCGACGCGTCAACTCGTCCGGCTCTTCGGGGAGCGCGCGGGCGACCCGGTGGAGATGGTCGTACAGGACTGGAGTCACCAGGAGTGGACCTCGCCACCGGGCGTCGAGCGCTTCGGCGACCACGAGCTCTACGGGCACCCGCACTACCGGCGTCCCGCTCTCGACGGGCGCCTGCACTGGGCGTCGACGGAGACCGCCACCGAGTACGCCGGCCATGTGGAGGGAGCCCTCGCTGCGGCGGAGGACGCGGTCGCCGCGGTCCTCCACGCCACGCGTGCCGCCGCCTCCGCTGCCCACGCCGCTGCCCATGCCCCCGCCACTGTCACTGCCACCTCGGGCCGAAAGGACAACTGACCTCCATGACCGACATGTTCGACATCGAAGAACTGCTGCGCGAGTACGACCGCGCCCGCGCGTACACCGACCAGCTGTGGACCGACCTCCCGCCGGACGAGGTGCTGTGGCGGCCGCACGACGAATTCAGCGCGATCGGCTGGCACTTGGGGCACCAGGCCCACGTCGCCCACTTCATGGTCCGTAACCTGACCGCCGCGGAACCGAGCCCCGACCCCGCGCTGGACGCGCTGATGGACTCGGCGACGCCCGAGCGCGACCGCGGGCAACTCCCGGACCTGGAAAGGCTCCAGGCCTTCCGCGGCGCCGTCGCCGAGAGCGTCCACCGCCGCATGACGGACATCAGGGAGGGCCGCGTCGGCGCGCCGCGGCAGCTCTCCTTCGTCGCCCGGCACCTTCTGACCACGATCATCAACCACGAGTACCAGCACGACCGGTGGATCGGCGAGGTGCGCGCCCGGGACCTCGGCCACGCCCTGCCGGACGCCCCCGACTCCGACAAGGTCACCCGCGTCGACGGCTACCTCATGGTGTGCACGCCGTCCTAGAGGGCGCCTTCCCCGGGGCCGGACACGCCCCGGGGGAGGCCGGCGGCCGTGATGAGGTCACGGTTGGACAGGAAGCGCTCGGGCCATCCCTGCCGGGCGACCGTGAGCATGGCCCTTCCCACCTGCTCCGTCGTGACCAGCAGGCGCGGCAGGAGGCGCAGCAGCAGGGGGCTGAGGGGCGCCGTCAGGGTGTGGACGACGCGGTACCACCGGGTCTTCGACTTCTCGCCGTGCACCGAGTAGACGACGCCGGGGTGGAACATGTACGCGCTGAAGGGGAGGGCGAGCAGCGCGTTCTCGGTGGCACCCTTGACGCGCGCCCACATCACGCGGCCCCGCTCGGTGTTGTCGGTCCCGGTGCCGGAGACGTACACGAAGGTCAGGTCCGGGTTGCGGGCGCTCAGCACCCGGGCCGCCGCCAGGGTGATGTCGTACGTCACCCGGCGGTAGTCCGCCTCGCTCTTCCCGACCGAGGTGATGCCGAGCGTGAAGAAGCAGGCGTCGTAGCCGTCGAGTTCGGCCTCGATCGGCGTGAAGTCGTGGAAGTCGTGAGGGATGATCTCGCGGATCTTGCCGTGCCGTTCCGTGGTGGGCGTGCGGCTCACCAGGAGGACGCGCTCGACCTCCGGGTCGAGCAGGCACTCCCGTAGCACTCCCTGGCCGACCATGCCGGTCGCGCCGAAGATGATGACCTTCACCCTGTACCGCCCTGCTTCCGTGCTCTCCGTGGGCTTTCCCGCACTGACTGCTGTCCTGCGTGGTGGGGCGCCGCCCGGGGCCCCTCGCCGCTTCCCGGCCGGAAGCGGTGGGGGCCCGGGCGGCTGTCGACCGTGGTCAGGCCGTTTCGCGGGCGGGGGTGAGGGAGAGGGACTCCCAGCGCTCCAACTCGGCCAGGCGCGAGGTGAGTGACTGCCGGATGTTCTCGACGGCGTCCGCGCCGACCGCCAGGCGCAGCGGCGGCTCGTCGAGGGTGGAGACGGTCAGGATCGCGTCCGCGACGGCGTTCGGGTCGCCGAAGGCCTCGGGGGGCTGGGACGTGAAGTCGGTGAGGAACTTGCCCACGGTCGGGGCGTAGGCCTCGTTGGGGGCCACGACGTTGAGCTTGTCCGACCAGAACTCGGTGGCGTGGGTGCCGGGTTCGATGATGGTGACCTTGACGCCCGTGGGGGCCACCTCGTGGGCGAGGGCCTCGCTGATCAGCTCCACGGCGCCCTTGGTGGCGGCGTACACGCCGGTGGAGGGCCAGGAGAACTGGCCGATGAGGGACGAGGTCTGAAGGACGCGGCCCTGGGAGGCGCGCAGCGCGGGCAGAGCCGCCCGCAGCACGGTCAGGTTGGCCAGGACGT